>DATCXE010000520.1:0-11439 GCA_036565985.1 Bradyrhizobium sp. | reverse complement strand
CGGCGACCATGGCGTCGATCAGGTCGACGGCGCGGAGCTTGCCCTTGATGTTGACCTTGCCGGATTCCATCGGCCCGCCGGAAACGAACACGGTCGGGATGTTGATCCGCAGCGCCGCCATCAGCATGCCGGGGGTGATCTTGTCGCAATTGGAGATGCACACCATGGCGTCGGCGCAATGCGCATTGACCATGTACTCGACGCTGTCGGCGATGATTTCACGCGACGGCAGGCTGTAGAGCATGCCGTCATGGCCCATGGCGATGCCGTCATCCACCGCGATGGTGTTGAACTCCTTGGCGACGCCGCCGGCTTTTTCGATTTCGCGCGCGACGAGCTGGCCGAGATCCTTCAGATGCACGTGGCCGGGCACGAACTGGGTGAACGAATTGACCACGGCAATGATCGGCTTGCCAAAATCCTCGTTCTTCATGCCGGTGGCGCGCCAGAGGCCGCGGGCGCCCGCCATGTTGCGGCCGTGGGTCGTGGTTCGGGAGCGATAGGCGGGCATGATCTGTCCTCTTGGATCGGGAAAGGTGGTGTTTTAGACGGTGAACGGGATCGATTAAAGCGCCCTGACGCAGGGTCGCCATGCGCTGGCCAACCCAAAACGGGACAGGGCGCAGATGCCCCTGCCCCGGCTACCGCTAGACGATCTCGCGGGCGCGTAGTTCCGCGATCGCCTTCGCATCATAGCCGAGCGAGACCAGGACCTCGTCGGTATGGGCGCTGAGCGCGGGTGCCATCCGGTCCAGCCTGCCGCCGCCATGGGCGAGCTGAAAGCCGCTGCCGGCAAAGCGCAGGCGTCCATAGGGCGTATCGAGCTCCTGAATGGCGCCGCGCGCTGATATCTGCGGGTGGTCGATCACTTCCTCGACCTTCCAGATGCTGGCGCAGGGCGCGCCTGCGGCCTCCAGCACCTTTTCCCACTCGCGCGGATCCTTCCTCGACAGCGCTTCCTCGATGATGGCTCGCAAGGCCGGCTCGTTTTCCTGGCGAGCAAACCAGTCGACGAAGCGCGGATCCTCCAGCGCGTCGGCGCGGCCGAGCGCGGTCATCAGCGCGCGGTATTGCTTCTCGCTGTTGACGGCAAGCAGCAGGTAGCCCTCGCCTGCCCTGAACAAATTGGCGGTCGGCCGGCGGCTGACCGCCTGGTTGCCGGAGAGCTGCTGGCGGTGGCCTGCGACCGAATAATCCGCGACCTGCCCGGACAGGAACGCCAGCGTCGCCTCGAGCATGGAGACGTCGACCATCTGCCCCTTGCCGGTGTGGGTGCGCTGGAACAGCGCGCTCGATACGCCGAAGGCTGCGGTCGCGCCGGACAATACGTCGCAGACCGCAAAGCCGGCCCGGGTCGGCCCGGTCTCGGGGTGGCCCGTGATCGACATGATGCCCGACAGCGCCTGGATCTTGCCGTCATAGCCGGCGCCCAGCCGCTCCGGGCCGGTCTGGCCAAAGCCTGAAATGGCGCAATAGATCAGCCGCGGGTTGATCGCCGAGAGCGACGCATAGCCGATCCCGAGCTTGTCCATCACACCGGGGCGAAAATTCTCCATCACCACGTCGGCTTCCGCGGCGAGCTGCTTGACGATGGTGATCGCCTCCGGCTTTGCGAGATCGAGCGTCAGGCTGCGCTTGTTGCCGTTGATCGCCTGCCAGCCCGGGGCGAGACCGCGGTCAGCCCATTCGCGACTCAGCGGCGTGCGCCGCATGTCCTCGCCTTCGCGGCGCTCCACCTTGATGACGTCGGCACCGAGCAGCGCAAGCTGGTAGCTGGCGTAGGGACCGGCCAGCACCTGCGTAAAGTCGAGAATCCTCACGCCTTCGAAGGGTCGGGTCAAATCAGTTTCCTCCGGACAGCACTATTGAAGGGTGGTCTTCCGACAGGTAGCCGTCCTTGCCTGCGACAAACGCAAAGCGTTTGCGCAAGGGAGCGAAGCGACGAAACAATCCATCTATCCATTATGCCGCGCTATGGATTGCTTCGCTTCGCTCGCAATGACGGTTCTGTAGGCCGCGGTCCGACGTCACGCCGCCCTATTGCCGCGTGCGATCTCTTTCTGCTTGTCGAACTCCGCGCGGCGCCGCGCCAGTTCTTCCGGGCTCATCCGCGCGACGTTGTTGTAGTCGAACTTCCAGGAGGCATCCTCGCTCCAGCGCAGCGGCGACTGCATGGTGGTGCGTGCGCCCGAGGCGGATTCCAGCAACCGCAGCGCCAGCTCCAGCGTCAGCGCCTGTGAGTCGACGTCATGCGGCTTGCCGGCGGAGTTGCCGAGCGGAAAATCCGAAAACAGAAAGCGCGGCGCGGCCGCGTGCTCGACGATATCCTTGGCGCATCCCATCACGACAGTCGGGATGCCGTTGGCTTCGAGGTGACGCGCGACCAGCGCCGAGGTCTGGTGACAGACCGGGCAGTTCGGGACGATCACCGCGACATCGACCTTGTCGGCCTGGCAACGCGCGAGAATCTCTGGTGCATCGATATCGATGGTAACGCGATGGCTGCGGTTGGTCGGCGCGCCGAAGAAGCGCGGCGCGACTTCGCCGATCCGGCCTGATGCGGCGGCCTTCAGGAGCTGCGGCAGCGGAAACCAGGTACCGCTGTCGGTCGCGGTGGTGTGTTTGCGGTCGTAGCCGATGTGCGAGATGCGCAGATCGTGCTGCTTCGACGTGTCGCCGTCATAGACCTGGTAGAACTTCGCGCTGCCGTTATAGGCCGCGCCGGGGCCCTGGTCGCCCTTGGTCGGGTCGTACTTCGCAGCCGTCGTGACGATGGTCACGCGCGACTGTGCGAGCGGCTTCTTCAGCGGCTGGAACGGGGCATCGACATAGTGCGCCCAGCGATAGGGCGCCGTGTAGCCGATCGCGGTATAATAATCGCGGGTCCGCTGCATATAGGGGACCGGGGAATCGTAGTCGGGCGCAAAGCCGAGCTGGTCGTCAGAGGGGCCGGACATTGTCGTGTCTCCTGCGTTTCCACCGCGTGGCCGTGAAGCGGTCTTTTCCGCAGGCTAATGACAGGCTGCGGCTTACTCAACAGCGGAAATTGCATCAGTCCTGCGCAGGGTGCAGTCCTATACCCCCGCCACCGACGACCAGATGTCGCCAAGCTTGCGCTTCATCGCCTGCCGGCGCGTCAGCGGCGTGACCACTTCCTCATCCTCGGGCAGCCGAAGGCCGACCACGTTGACCCGGCCGCCGCTGATGCTGCGGGCAGGTCCTCAGTCTGCCATTTCCAACTCAAGCCGGGCGTCTTTCTTGGTTTTTGCTTCCGATATTTCGATACAGACTTTCTCGCCCAAGGCATTGAGATAGCCAAACAGACGGTCGTAGGTGTAACCGGCAAAATGCCCGCGCAAAAGCTTCGACACATCCGGTTGAGCAAGACCTAGCAGCGACGCGGCCCTGGCTTGGGTCAGGCCCTTTGATTTGATCCGAGCGGCAATGTGCAGGACAATATCCGCCTTGATGGAATGTTCGGCAGGATCAGGAAGACCGATATCCGCGAACACGTTGCCGCTGCTCTTTGTAACTCTGACTTTATTTCTCATTCTCTCTCCGCCAAGCTCTCGGCTTCTTTCAATCTGCGCTTGATCTTGTCGATTTCGGTTTTCGGCGTCGAAATGCCCTTCCTGGATTTTTTCTGAAAGGCATGAAGCACGTAGATGACACCTTTGATTCTCACCGTGTACACAGCTCGAAAGGTGTCACCGTCGAAATCAGACACGATCTCCAGAACGCCGGCGCCCTTGAAACCCTTTAGCGGTTTGGCGTCGGAGTGTTTGCCGCCTTTCTGAGCGGTTCGAAGCGCAAACCCAATGCAATATTTGACCTCGTCGGGGAATTCGCTCAGGTCCTCCCGCGAGGTACCCATGAATTCCAGTGGCGTGTCAGTTTTGCTCATCGCTCCGATGAATATAGAGTATTTACTATATCTGGATCAATGTCAACATCGCGGACATTCGCAGGCGATCTCGCTGTTTTCCACCGGCGGAAAGCTGCGGCGACGTTTTTCATTTGTCGGTGAACGGCGGATTACGCCTTCCGCCTTCGCTCGGCGAGTTACGGCGGACAAATCGGCTCCATCTGCCCTACGCACTTAATTCAGACCCCCGCCACCGACGACCAGATGTCGCCAAGCTTGCGCTTCATCGCCTGCCGGCGCGTCAGGGGCGTGACCACTTCCTCGTCCTCGGGGAGGCGAAGGCCGACCACGTTGACCCGGCCGCTGCCGCTGATGCTGCGCGCGACAAGAACGATCGGGTCGAGCACCAGTTCGGCGCCGGCCTTCGGCGCGTGGTCGAGATGAATGTCGAAATAGTCCGATAGCGTCAGCTTGGCCTGGTCCTCGCCGACGGCGACGCCGTAGATCGCGGCGAGTTCGCCGAGCGTGTGCTCGCCCGACACCATGAAATCCCCCAGCAGATGGGGGTCGGGCGCCGCACTCGGCGCCATGTCGACGAAGAAGCGGTCGAGCGCCTCCGCCTTTTCCGGCGGCGCCAGCAGGTAGATGTAGTCGCCGGCCGCGATCGGATCGGCCTCGGCGGGCGACAGGATCCGCTCGTCGCGGATCACCAGCGTCGGTTTCGACCACGACGGAATCAGCCCGCGCCGGAAATACAGGCTTTTCGGCCGCACCGGATAGCCGACCAGTTGCTGTTCGAGCTGGCCGGGCAGATCGAGCTCGACGCGCCGCGGGCCGCGATCCACCCGCGGCAGCGCCACATGCAGCCACCGCGCCGCCGGCCCCAGCGTCCAGCCCTGCAGCAGCAGCGAGACGATGACCACGACAAAGGCGACGTCGAAATACAGATAGGCGTTCGGCAATCCGACCAGCATCGGGATCGAGGCGAGGAAGATCGCGACCGCGCCACGCAACCCGGTCCAGGCGATGAATATCTTTTCGCGCCAGTTGAACCGGAACGGCACCAGGCAAAGCAGCACCGCCAGCGGCCGCGCCACCAGCATCAGCACCAGCGCCACGATCAAGGCCGGACCGAGGCTGTCGAGCAGGCGCTGCGGCGAGGCCAGCAGCCCGAGCAGGACGAACATCACGATCTGCGCCAGCCAGGTCGCGGCATCGAGGAACGTCACCACCGAATTATGCGCCCGCGTCGGCCGGTTGCCGACGATGATGCCGGCGAGATAGACCGCGAGAAAGCCCGACGCATGCGCGATCTGCGCCGCGCCGAAAATCACCAGCGCGGCGGTCATGACGAACGGCGCATGCAGGCCCTGCGGCAGCGCCATGCGATTGAGCGCCACCACCACCAGACGGCCGCCGATCACGCCGAAGATGGCGCCGAGCAGGCCCTCGCGCAGGAGCTCGCCTGCGACATGGGCGAGGGAGCTTTCACCGATCGAAAGGAATTGGACGAGCATCAAAGTGAGGAAGATCGCGAACGGATCGTTGGTGCCGGATTCGGCTTCCAGCGTGGCCCCGACACGGGGGCGCAGGCGCAATCCCTGCGTGTGCACGAGCAGGAATACCGCCGCGGCATCGGTCGACGCCACTACCGCGCCGACCAGAAGCGACTCGGTCCAGTTCAGATCGAGCGCATATCTGGCGACCGGCGCCGTGACCATCGCGGTCAGCAACACGCCGATCGTCGCCAGCACCATCGAAGGCGCCAGCACCGTGCGGATGCTCTGAAACTTGGTCCGCAAGCCGCCGTCGAACAGGATCAGCGCCAGGGCCACCGATCCGACCAGATAGGTGGTGCGCACGTCGTTGAAATGGAGCTGGCCCGGCCCGGTATCGCCCGCCAGCATGCCGATCAGCAGGAACACCAGCAGCAACGGCGCCCCGAAACGTAGCGCCAGCAGACTGGACAGGATTCCGGCCATTACGAGGATGGAGCCGAGCAGAATGGCTATGCTGACCTGGTCGAGGGACGCCATTCGAGGGAGTTGCACCTTCACAAATGAGAGAAAAATACTTGCACTTGCATCCTTATCGTTGCCACAGTTGATCGCCAACCCATTTCTTCGAGAGCGGCAATGTGCCCGGTATTTAAGGGCCAATCTCGCTTCGCCGGAGCCATGTATCGATGGTCCGCCCGCCTTGATTGTGGAAATCTGCACCCCGTTCGAATCAGATTTTGCCTGAGCTGCACCTGACGAGATTTGCCGATGGAAATGGCCCCGAAAGACATCATGGAGTTTCTCCAGGCGACCGCGCGATCGGTCGGCGCGGAGATTGCCTCGCCATGGTTCTACCTGCAGTTCGGGCTGATCCTGGCCGCTGCCGGCATCGCCTATGCGGCGGATGCGGCGATCCGCGCGCGGGTCGACATGACGTCGCTGGCGATGCGCTGGCCGCTGCCGCTCCGGCATTTCGTCCGCGTGCTGGTCGGCAGCGCGTCGACCGCGGTGTTTACGGTCATCGTGATCGCGGAGCGCATCGTGATGTACCACACGACGTGGCCGAGCCGCAGCTACCTCCTGATGGTCGCCGCCAAGCTGGCGCTGGCATGGCTGGTGATCCGGCTGGTGACCTCGGTGATCCGCAACACCTTCATCGTCAGGCTGGTGTCGGTCACGGCATGGTTCGTCGCGGCGCTGAGCATCCTGGGCCAGCTCGATCCGGCGGCGGAAACGCTCGACTCCTTTGCGATCGAGATCGGAGGCTTGCGGCTGACGCCGCTGCTTCTGATCAAGGCCGGCGCATTGCTGATCGCGGCGCTGTGGCTGACCAATATCGCCAGCAACTTCATCGAAAGCCGGATTACCCGCGCCAGCGACCTGACGCCGTCGGTCCAGGTGCTGCTGGTCAAGATCATCCGCATCGGGTTGATGGTGGTGGCGATCACGATCGCGCTCGGCGCGGTCGGCATCAACCTCTCGGCGCTCGCGGTCTTTACCGGTGCGGCCGGCGTCGGCATCGGTCTCGGCCTGCAGAAGATCGTCGCCAACTTCATCTCGGGCATCATCCTGCTGGCGGACAAATCCGTGAAACCCGGCGACCTCGTCACCATCGGCGACAGCTCGGGCCGGATCAGCGCGATGAAGACGCGTTATATTTCGGTGGCCGCCGGCGACGGCCGCGAGTTCCTGATCCCGAACGAGGATCTGGTGACGCAGAAGGTCGTGAACTGGACCTACACCGACAAGAACACGCTGGTGAAGGTGCTGTTCAGCACCAATTACGACGCCGACCCGCGCGCCGTGTGCAAGCTCGCCATCGACATTGCGGCCGCCGTGCCGCGCGCCATCAAGAGCAAGCCGCCGAACTGCATCCTCACCGAATTCGCCGAGGCCGGGATGAAGTTCTCCCTGACCTTCTGGATGCCCGACCCTGACGGCCTGGACAACATCAAGAGCGATGTGATGCTGGCGCTGTGGGACGCCTTCAAGCGCGAGGGCGTCCGTGTTCCCTACCCGGTACGCGAAATCCGGGTCCGCGGCGGCGCACTGCCGGTCGAATCCGTGGTGGAGGTATCCGGCTAGAAGGTATTTTAAGGCCGCGCCCGGGCCCAACCCCGGCTTGCACTGACCGGCCGGATCATTAGATTAGACCTTCAAATCAGCCATTTCCGTCCTCACCGAAGCATGAACCGCCCATGAGCTATATCGAAGCGACCGACACCTCCTTGCGAAAAACCGGCCAGATCAAGCTGCATGGCGCGAGCGGCTTTGCCGGCATGCGCAAGGCCGGCGCGCTGGTCGCAAAATGCCTCGACGAACTCACCGATATCGTCAAGGCGGGCGTCCCGACCTCGGAGATCGACGAATTCGTCCGCAACTTCGCCTTCAGCCACGGCGCCTATCCGGCGACGCTGATGTACCGCGGCTACCGCTACTCGACCTGCACCTCGATCAATCACGTGGTCTGCCATGGCATGCCGGGCGACCGCGCCCTGAAGGAAGGCGACATCGTCAATGTCGACGTCACCTTCATCGTCGACGGCTGGTACGGCGATTCCAGCCGCATGTATGTAATCGGCCCGATCGCCCGCAAGGCCGAACGGCTGATCGAGATCACCTATGAGGCGATGATGCGCGGCATCGCCGCGGTGAAGCCCGGCGCCACCACCGGCGACATCGGGCACGCCATCCAGAGCTTCGTCGAACCGCAGGGCATGAGCGTAGTGCGGGATTTCTGCGGTCATGGCCTCGGGCGCATGTTCCACGACGAGCCGAACATCATCCATATCGGTCGCCCCAGCGAGGGCGTGACGCTGAAGCCCGGCATGTTCTTCACCATCGAGCCGATGATCAATCTCGGCAAGCCGCATGTGAAGATCCTCTCCGACGGCTGGACCGCGGTGACCCGCGACCGCTCGCTGTCGGCGCAGTTCGAGCATTCGGTCGGCGTGACCGCAACCGGCGTCGAGATCTTCACGCTGTCGCAGCGCAATGGCGAGAAGCCCTACGCTGCGGCCTGATCGGGCCGACGCATAATTCCCGTTCCCGCGCACCCCGCTGCATGCCCGGCCGCCCTGCGGCAACACGCCTTCCGTTGAGCCGGATTCGCACCGGAATATCGCACCGCGCCCGGGGTAGCACAGTCTGCCCGCCTTCCGAACGAGGAGGCGCTGACGGGCAACGGATCAACCAAGGGAGCAAGGGCAATGTTCGAGATTTCACGGCGCGATCTGGTCCTCGGGAGCACGGGGGCGGCACTCGTTTTCGGCCTCAAGGGACCGGTTTCGTTCATCTGCGCGGCGCATGCGCAGCGCGCCGCCGACAGCCTCAAATACAAGGTCGGCGAGATCGAGGTGTTCAGCCTGCATGAAGGCAGCATCGAGCGGGTTCTCGACGCCGGCTTCGTCAAGAACGCCGCGCTCGACGACGTCAAGAAGGCGTTGACCGCCGGCGGTATCGGCCCGGACAAGTTCGACAACCCGTTCACGGTCACCGCGGTCAGGACCGGCGGCAAGGTCGTGCTGTTCGACACCGGCTTCGGGACCAACGGCCCGCCAACCGTCGGCAAGCTCGCCGACAACATGAAGGCGGCCGGCCTCGATCCCGCGGCCGTCTCCACGGTCGTGATCTCGCATTTCCATCCCGATCACATCTCGGGCCTGTGGGTGAAGGAGACCAACGCTCAGGTATTCCCGAACGCGGAAATCCTGATGCCCGAGGTGGAGTACAAGTTCTTTACCGACGCGGCGCTGGTGGAGAAGGTCCCCGAGGGCATCCGCAACCATGTGAGGCGGATCCAGGCGACCTTCCCGACCTGGAAGAACATCAAGCAATATGGCGACGGCGCCGAAGTAGCCCCCGGTGTGCGCGCCATCGCCACGCCCGGCCACACCGTCGGCCACATGTCTTTCCTGGTGGCGTCCGGCGGACAGCAATTGTTCATCCAGAGCGACGTGACCAGCATCCCTCAGTTGTTCGTGCGCAATCCCGGCTGGTTCTCGATGTTCGACGCCGACGGGCCGAAGGCGGAAGCCGCGCGCCGCGCGTTCTTCGATCGCGTCATCGCCGAGAAGGGCATGATCGCCGGCTATCACTTCGGCTTCCCGAACGTCGGCACGCTGACGAAGGACGGCAACGGCTATGCCTTCGCGGCCGTGAAGGCCTGATCGCAGACAAAGTTTGACAACGCCGGAAGGGCGCCGCGCTGCATGCGGCGCCTTTTCCTCAAATGCTACCGCACTTTAGAGTTGCAAAAGCCCGCCGGCACGGCATGGTTACGGCCGATGCCCGCCAAGACCAGCAATTCCCCGGATCAGTCCAGCGATACGCCCCATTATCACGGCCACCGCGAACGCCTGCGCGAGCGCTTCCATGCCGCCGGGCCGGAAGCGCTGAGCGATTATGAATTGCTGGAAATGGCGCTGTTCCCTGCCCTGCCCCGGCGTGACACCAAGCCGCTCGCAAAGGCCCTGCTGAAAAAGTTCGGCTCGTTCGCCGAAGTCATCCACGCCCCGGTGGCGCGCCTGCGCGAGGTCGACGGGATCGGCGAGGCCTCGATCAACCAGATCAAATTGCTGGCGGCGGCCGCGAACCGCGTCGCGAAAGGCGAGATCAAGCGCAAGATCGCGCTGTCGTCATGGAACGACGTGATCGATTATTGCCGGACCGGCATGGCGTTTGCCGAGAAAGAACAGTTTCGCCTGCTGTTTCTCGACAAGCGCAACCAGTTGATATCAGACGAGATCCAGCAGACCGGCACCGTCGACCACACGCCGGTCTATCCGCGCGAGGTGATCAAGCGCGCGCTCGAACTGTCCGCCACCGCGCTGATCCTGGTGCACAATCATCCCTCAGGCGACCCGACGCCCTCGCAGGCCGACATCCAGATGACGAAAGCGATCGTCGACATCGCCACGCCACTGGGTATTTCAGTCCACGACCACATCATCGTCGGCAAGAACGGCCATGCGAGCCTGAAGGGGATGCGGCTGATCTAAGCCGCCATCGAGATCGCCGTGGTGGGCCTAATAGGCAATGGTCGTCCGCACGCCAAATATCGCGCCGTTCCTGATCGGCCGCTCCGGCCGGTCGGGATCGGAGACGTGGCCGCCCGGGTGAGTCACGTACTCGAACGTGGGCTGCACGGTCCAGCCGGGTTTGATCTGGGCCTGGTAGCTCAACTCGATCGTCATCTCGTAGTTGCGGACCGGCTGCCCATTGCCGGAGTGAAAGATCACGTCACGATCGAAGGCCCGTACGCGGTTGGAAATGTTGCCGTAGATGAAGCTGGCGCCGAACCGGTCATTGGGGCGGCTCGGGATCACACCGGAAAAGACAATGCCGCTGTCGAGGAAGAAGTTGATGTGGCTGCTGTCCGAGGGGCTGGCCGCAATCCGGCTGAAGATGCCGACGCCACTGTCGGGGCCGCCGTCCACGGGCCGCCAGATCTGTTGATCGACGACACCGTAGATGCCGCTGTTGCCGCGGATCCGACGAGGTGTGCCGTTGCTCAGGGGAGCGGCAAGCGAGAGTCCATCCGTGCCTAACCTGTGATCGTGGAATTGTCCGAAATGATGCCAGCCGCCGAGCCGGTAGATTCCTGCGAGCCCGCTGTCGTCCTTTCCCTGATTGCGGCGATATTGAACCTCTCCCATCAGCAACGGAGGATCGTTGATCCTGAAATTGGTTCCTGTGGTGTTGACCGTTCCCTGTTCTCCAGGATCTCCATTGAACACGGCGACGAGGGCGGACCAGTTCTTGTCGGGATCAAACCTCCAGCGTAGGCCGGGCGTAGCGAGAGGATAGGCCGGTCCACCGCTGGGCAGGTTGGCGCCCGTGATCGTGGGCCAATCGCTGCTCAGAAACATCCTGCTGTAGTCGCTGATGAAGAACTCCGCATCGGCGGCAAGCTGGCCGAAGCGAAAGCCGAATCGATCGTCGAAAAGCTTTTGCTCGAACCAGAGTTCGGAAAGCCGCGTCGAAGGGAGTGCCTCGATGTTGCTGATCGTGATCAGGCTGTTGAAATGCTCGCCGCGCATTCCGGCGGTTCGATGAATTTGAAAGGCGTTGCCG
>DATCXE010000097.1:0-2922 GCA_036565985.1 Bradyrhizobium sp. | reverse complement strand
GCATAATTCTCGCCGATCGACATCGCGCAGATCCGCGAGATCTGCACGAAAGGCAAACCGCTCTCCTCAGCCCACGCGTTGAACTGCGCCTGCACCTTGGCGAGATCGCGCTTCGAGGTGACGGTCTCGGCGATGTCGAGTCCGGCATCGCGCAGGCAAAGGACAACGTCCCTCGACGTCACGAACCCATCCCAGCCGATGAAGCGCAGCATCATCTGGCCGGTGTTGCCGCCGAGCCGGCTACCGCGCTTCGAAAGCAATTCCAGCAACCCGGCCTCGTCGGAGGATGGCCAATTCGCAAGGAACTTGCCGAAGCTCCCATGCTCCCTGGAGATATCCCGCACGAAGGCCGCATTGGCGCGCACCGACATGATCTTGGCGCCGTTGCGGACGATGCGCGTGTCCTTCATCAGCGCGTCCCAGAAATCATCCGGCTGCAGCGTGAGCGGGCCGGGCTCGAAACCGAGGAACGCCTTCTCGAACCCCGGCCATTTGGTCTCGATCACGCTCCAGGCAAAGCCCGCCGAAAACACCCGCTTGGTCATTTCCGCCAGAATGCGGTCGTCGCCGAGCTTGGCGAGCGCCTTCACATCGGGCTTCGGCGGCAGCAGGCGGGCGAGCGCCTTGGGGCCGCCCTTGCGCTTCTCGGCGCGGGCGCGGATCGTCTTGAACGGGGTCACGGCGGCGGCCTCTCGTGAAATGACCTGAAACCATAGTGTAGAAGTGATCGGCTGACCTGCAAAGAATGGATGGCGTCCCGCCTGGATTTCGCCTAAAGCATCCCCACCTCAGTGAAATCGGTCAGGCCGTGCGGCTGCGCTTCGTGAAACGCGCAGCTTCGAGCCATTTTCGGTTCGGGGCGGTATTCAACATTTCCGGCTGATAGAGCCAACCAGGGTCTGACATCTCGTGACATTATTACCCACCTCACCGCCGCTCGCCCGAGCCCTGGCGGAACGCAACTTCGATCGGCTGACACAGGTCCAGACCGCGGTGCTGGCCGAAGACGCCGACCGCCGCGACTTGCTGGTTTCGGCGCAGACCGGTTCAGGCAAGACGGTCGCCTATGGTCTGGCGATTGCAAACAACCTGCTTGACGGCGCCGAGCGCTTCGAGCGGGCCGCAGCTCCACTTGCATTGATCGTCGCGCCGACCCGCGAGCTTGCTCTTCAGGTCCATCGCGAACTCGCCTGGCTCTATCAGCACGCGGACGCGCGCGTGGTTTCCTGCGTCGGCGGCATGGACCCGCGGCGCGAGCAGCGCGAACTGGCCGCCGGCGCGCATATCGTGGTCGGCACGCCGGGGCGGCTCTGCGATCATTTGCGGCGCGGTCGTCTCGACGTCTCGGAGTTGAAGGCGATCGTGCTCGACGAAGCCGACGAGATGCTCGACCTCGGTTTTCGCGAGGACATGGAATTCATCCTCGAGGCTACGCCGGAGGAACGCCGCACGCTGTTGTTTTCGGCGACATTGCCGCGCGGCATCGTGGCATTGGCGAAGGAATATCAGCAGGAAGCCTTTCGCGTCGAAGTCGCGGGCGACGAGGGCGGACATGCCGATATCGAGTACCGCGCGATCCGGATCGCAGCCGGCGATGTCGAGCACGCGGTCGTCAACATTCTGCGATTCTACGAATCGCCGAGCGCACTGGTGTTTTGCAACACGCGGGAAGCGGTTCGGCATCTGCAGGCGACGCTACTGGAACGCGGTTTCTCGGTGGTCGCGCTGTCGGGTGAATTGACCCAGAACGAGCGAACGATGGCGCTGCAGGCCCTGCGTGACGGCCGCGCCCGCGTCTGCGTCGCCACCGACGTCGCCGCGCGCGGCATCGACCTGCCGAACCTCGATCTCGTCATCCACGCCGACCTTCCGAACGATCCGGAAGTCATGCAGCACCGTTCGGGGCGCACCGGACGCGCCGGCCGCAAGGGCGTCAGCGTGCTGCTGGTTCCGCCGGCGCGGCGGCGGCGCGCCGAAATGCTGCTCAAGCTGGCCGGCACAGATGCCCTATGGGGTGTGGCGCCGGAGCCGGATGAGATCCGCAGGCTCGATCACGAGCGCCTGCTGAAAGACGACTTGTTCGCCTCCGAAACGACCCCCGAGGATCTGACGCTGGCGCAGGCTCTGCTCGCCGAGCGTTCGGCGGAAGATATCGCGGCCGCGCTGGCGCGGCTCTATCGTGCGCGGCTGCCATCGCCAGAAGATATCGTCGATCCCGGCGAAGATCGCGTCAGGTCCAGGGCCGAACGCGCGCGGGAGCGGGTCGATCGGGAGGCAGGACGGGGATCGAAGCCTGCAAAATCCTCCGCGCGCCACGGCATGGCCGAAGACAGTGTCTGGTTCAGCGCCGCGATTGGCCGCAAGAAGAATGCGGAAGCGCGCTGGTTGCTGCCGATGCTCTGTCGGCGTGGCAGCATCAAGAAGGGAGACATCGGCGCCATCCGCATTCTCGACACCACCACCGAGTTCGAGATTTCCGCGCGTGTTGCTGACCGCTTCGCCGCCAGAATCCGTCGCCCCGACAAGGAAGACAGCATCCGCATCGAGGCGCTCGCGCTCGCCGCGCCGCGAGAGGAGGGCCGCATGCAGGAGCGGGCGCCGAAGCCGCACGGCAAAAACGCAAAGGGCCCTGGCGGCGCGGGATTTGACAAGAAGGCGCGTTACGATACCAAGAAATCGCACCGGGACAGACCGGCTCACGCCGGAAAGCCACGGCACGAAAATGAGGCGCCTGCGAAGGCCGCCTTCGCGAAGAAGAAAAAGAAGAAGTTTCGCGGTTGACCGGCGGACCATGACCTCAGCGCGCTGCCTGACATGTCAGATGAGGAGCCTTCATGAGCATCTACATCATCGCCCAGTTGAAATTCACCCGCCGCGAACTCTATGACCGGTATCAATCGCGCTTCATGGGCGTGTTCAGCA
>DATCXE010000466.1:0-2478 GCA_036565985.1 Bradyrhizobium sp. | reverse complement strand
CGGCGACGAAGGCGATGGTGCGGCCGCAATCTTCCGGCTGCAGCATTTTCGCCTGCTCTGCCTCCGACGGCACCACGGGACGCAGCTTCAGGATCGGGGTCGCGACCTCGCCGGGCGACAGGCAGCACGCCCGCAGGCCGTTGACGCATTCATCCATGTTGAAGGAGTGGGTCAGCGCCAGCACCGCATGTTTTGTGGTGGTGTAGGCCGGGCCCGGCATCTTCGAGACATGACGGCCGGCCCAGGACGCAACGTTGATGATGCAGCCGTCCTTCTGCTTGCGCATCGCGGGCAACACCGCGCGCATGCAATAGAGCACGCCGTTGAGATTGACCTCGACCAGCTTGTCCCAGCCCTCCAGTTCCATGTCCGCCCAGCTTCGCTTCGGCACGTTGATGCCGGCGCTGTTGACCAGGAGGTCGATCCGGCCGTGTCTGGCGAGGATCTGGTCCGCGGCCTTGTTGACGTCGGCCTTGTTGCTGACATCGAGCTGGATCGCCTCGGCTTTGCCGCCCTTCTTGGTGATGTTGGCGACGACGCGTTCGAGTTCTTCCTTGCGGCGGCCCGAAACCACCACCGTCCAGCCATCGGCCGCCAGAAATTCCGCCCCGGACTCGCCGATTCCAGTGCCACCACCGGTCACCCAGGCCACGCGTTTCCCGTTATTTGACATGCAAACTGTCTCCGTTGCTTTGTGAAGGGCGTTTTTGCTAATCCAGCCTGCGGAATTCGCATGGCCTTCCACCCTCCGAGGGAATGTTGCATGAACCCGACAGCCAACGCCAACCTGTTTTCGCGCCTGTTCGACGGCCTCGACGATCCGGGCCGGCTCGCGATCGAAACCGCCGATGGCACCCGCATCAGCTACGGCGACCTGATCGCCCGCGCCGGCCAGATGGCCAACGTGCTGGTGGCGCGCGGCGTCAAGCCCGGCGACCGCGTCGCGGCGCAGACCGAGAAATCGGTGCCGGCGCTGGTGCTGTATCTCGCGACGGTTCGCGCGGGCGCCGTCTACCTGCCGCTCAACACCGCCTACACGCTGAACGAACTCGACTACTTCATCGGCGACGCCGAGCCCGCGCTCGTCGTATGCGACCCCTCCAAGGCGGAAGGCATCGCCGCGATCGCGGCCAAGGTAAAGGCAAAGGTCGAAACGCTCGGCGCTGACGGCAAGGGATCGCTCACGGACGCCGCCGCCAAAGCCGATGCGGCGTTTACGACCGTCACCCGCACCAACGACGATCTCGCCGCGATCCTCTACACCTCCGGCACCACCGGCCGCTCCAAGGGCGCGATGCTGACGCACGATAACCTCGCGTCGAATTCCTACAGCCTGGTCGACTACTGGCGCTTCACGAATAAGGACGTGCTGATCCACGCGCTGCCGATCTATCACACCCACGGCCTGTTCGTGGCGAGCAACGTCACGCTGTTCGCCCGCGCCTCGATGATCTTCCTGCCGAAACTCGACCCTGAAATGATCATCAAGCTGATGGCGCGCGCCACCGTGCTGATGGGCGTGCCGACATTCTACACCCGGCTGCTGCAGAGCCCGGCGCTGACGAAGGAATCCACCAGCCACATGCGGCTGTTCATTTCGGGCTCCGCCCCCTTGCTGGCCGATACCCATCGCGAATGGTTCGCACGCACCGGCCACGCCGTGCTCGAGCGCTATGGCATGACCGAGACCAACATGAACACGTCAAATCCCTATGACGGCGAGCGTGTCCCCGGCGCGGTCGGCTTTCCCCTGCCCGGCGTCTCCGTGCGCGTCACCGATCCCGAAACCGGCAAGGAACTCGCGCGCGACACGATCGGCATGATCGAGGTCAAGGGCCCGAACGTGTTCAAGGGCTACTGGCGGATGCCGGAAAAGACCAAGTCAGAATTCCGCGACGACGGTTTCTTCATCACCGGCGATCTCGGCAAGATCGACAGCAAGGGCTACGTGCATATCGTCGGGCGCGGCAAGGATCTGGTGATCTCAGGCGGCTTCAACGTCTACCCGAAGGAAATCGAGAGCGAGATCGACGCTATCGATGGCGTCGTCGAATCTGCCGTGATCGGCGTACCGCATGCCGATTTCGGCGAAGGCGTCACCGCTGTGGTGGTGTCGCAGAAGGGCGCAACGCTCGACGAGGCTGCGATCCTGCGAGCGCTCGACGGCCGCCTCGCCAAATTCAAGATGCCGAAGCGCGTGCTGTTCGAAGACGATCTGCCGCGCAACACCATGGGCAAGGTGCAGAAGAATATTCTGCGCGACAAGTACGCCGCGCTCTACAAGAGCTGACCAGCGCGAAGAATGCTAGTCGTCGAGCTTTTCCTTGGTCAGCGCGCCTGACTTGGGATCGACGTGAAACTCCATGATCTTGCCGTTCTTGACGCCCTTGCCTTCCCAGTGACCATCATCGGCCTCAAGGCCCGTGACGTTGGTGTAACCGGCGGCCGTGAGTTTCTGCATCACCTGTTCCTTGGTGA
>DATCXE010000128.1:0-16279 GCA_036565985.1 Bradyrhizobium sp. | reverse complement strand
CCACTATTGCGTGATCGCGCATGGTGCGATCCTGCGCATCCGGGCAAAGAATCCGCAGATCGCCGACCAGATCGCCGTCAATTACCGCAAGGCCGACATCACGCCGCGCCAGCGCGCCATGCTCGACTTCGCCATGAAGGTGAGCCAGGAGGCGAACAAGGTTTCCGAGGCCGATTTCGCCGAGATTGCGAGCCACGGCTTCAGCGACGACGACATCTGGGACATCGCCGCAATCGCGGCTTTCTTTGCGCTCTCGAACCGGATGGCCAACGTCACCGCGATGCGCCCGAACGACGAGTTCTACATGATGGGAAGGTTGCCGAAACAGGGCTGAGCCGAACCCGGAGGCTTTCGCGTTGCTGGATTGGACCGAGATCGTATTGCGTCTTGGCGTGGCCACGCTGGCGGGCGCCTTGATTGGCCTCAACCGAGATCTGCACGGCAAGCCGATCGGGTTGAAGACGCTGTCGCTGGTCAGCCTCGCGACGGCCATGCTGCTGGTGATGGTTCATTCGGCCGAGACCCGGATCGTTTCGGACGCCGGCAGCCGGGTGATTCAGGGAATTGTGACCGGAATCGGCTTTCTCGGCGCCGGCGTCATTGTGCACGCGGGACGGCATTTCAGGGTTCGCGGGCTCACCAGCGCCGCCTGCACCTGGCTGGCAGCCTGCATCGGCATCGTATGCGGCCTCGGACAATGGCGATTGGTGATTGTCGCATTGGTCATGACCTTCGCGGTCCTGACCGTCGGCAACCGGGTTGAACGCTGGCTGCACAAGAGGCTTGGCGGCAAGGAGGAGACGGCGCCAGAACCGCCGGCCGCGTTCCCGGATCGATGACCGGCGTGACGGCTATGGCCGCCGGTTCCATGAGTTGTCGCAGGGCAGTTCGCTGCCTTGCGCACATCAGTATTTGATGTTGGAAGCGCAGCCAGCGTGCTAAGTTAGAAACAGGATTTGCGTCGGACGACAGCAGTGAAAACCCAGCGGCCCATTGTCACGGATTCCGAGCACGTGGTGCTCAAGTTCCGGCCGCGCACCTCGGCCCATCCGCCCGGCGGGCGGGAGGAACCCGGCCCTGCAAGCGGCCAGCACACGGCGGCCGACCTGTCGCGTTACGAGCGGCCGCGCGACGAGCCCGACGACTTCCGTCACCGCATGCTCGCCAATGTCGCAGCACTCGCGTTCACCGTGGCGCTAACCGCGATCGGCATCTGGCTCGCCGTAAGCATCGCCGATCTTCGCAAGACCCAGGATTGTGTCCTGATGGGCCGCCGCGACTGTGCCCGGATTTCGGTCACGCCGCAGGGGTAGCGAGGCGGGTCAGATCGCATCTCGCGCGGCTCTACCCGGCCGAACGTTCCACCGCATGACGTAGCCAGACCATTCCGCCCTCAAGCGTTTCGCAGTGAGTCAGCCGCAGCGACTGCCCCGCACCAGGCCGGTCACCCTCCGGGCCGTCGTAGTCAACAATGCTTTGCGTGCCGGCAACCCCGTCTACGGCCGGGAAGATCAGTGTGCTGAACTCATCGACAAGCTTGTGCTTGAAGAATGCACCATTGATCTTGCCTCCGCCTTCAAGAAGCAGCTTCCTGGCACCGAAGAGAGAGGCCAGTTGCTGCATCGCCAGCGGCAGATCATCGCCTTTTGCGCCGGCGAAAACATACGACACACCATCGTTGCGAAGCTCGACGAGGTAGGCGTCGGAAACCTGCCCGCCAAGTACCGCAACGACGTGGTCGCCGCCGACATTGTCCTTGCCGTAATGGACATGCCCTGACGGGTCGATCGCAACGGCGAGCTTGCGGCCCTGGCGTTCGGCGATATGCGCTTCGCGCGGCACCCTGGCCGCTTCGGCAATGCTCCGTTCGGCTCCCTTGGCCATTTCACTCATAGTTTTGCGGCCGACGATCCATCCGTCGGCATCAAAGCTTTCATGCACCCTTTCGTAGTGTCCGCGCAAAATATCCGCCGAAATGCCCGGAGCGGCTCGGGTAAACCGGCTGGGATGAAGGCGTCCATCGATAGATGTGCCCATGTGGCAGATGATATAGGGTCGCATGAATCGCTTCTCGTCAGGTTGAAGGCCGGCCGCTATTTACCGTACTGCGCGTCGCTTACCTTTTCCATCCAGTCGACATTCCTGCTGTTGAGAGATTCCTGAACCGCGATATGCGTCATCGCAGTGGTGGGAGTCGCGCCGTGCCAGTGCTTCTCACCGGGCGGAAACCACACGACATCCCCCGGACGGACATCCTCGATGGGCCCACCATCGGTCTGCACCGACCGAAAGCACATCGGAGCGCGCCTTGGTCGGGTCGGCTACCGCTATGGATGACGTGAACAACGACAGCGACGCAAGCGTCATGGCAAGATATTTCATGATGGCGTCCTCTTACATGCTGGAGCATGGAAGCCAATCCAGGGCTTCCCTCACCATGCAATTAGAGGGCAAAATGCGCATGGACTTATCGATCCAGCACAACAATTTGCTCGCGCGCTAGTTGAGCCGCGCGCCAATCCCCGTGAGCACGCGATAGTCGGGCTTGGACTGGACGCCGTTGTGCTGGTTTATGACCGGCACGCCAACGGACACGAAGCCGGAGAAGCGATCGACGCCGACGCGAACGCCGGGCGAGAGATAGACGGTGGTGCCGCCGGAATTGGGGTCCGGAATGCCCGCGATGCGTTGCTTGTCGTGCCACTCGCCGTTGAGTTCGAGAACGAGGTCGAGCGTGTACGGCGTCCTCTTCATGTCACTGTGATCGTGATTGGCATGATAGAGACAATGTTCCTGCGTCTGGTTTTTGGGCTGCATGCAGTATTCATGCAGTTCGATCTCCTTCGCCGAGCCGGTGGCGCCGACCAGGCGATATGACACCGCGGTGCCGAACAGAAAACGATCGCCGAGATTGGTGTCCTGCGTGCCCTTGGTGATCAGATAATAGAGACCGCTCACGTCGAACGACCAGCGGCCGGTGCGCTTGGTGAAGGCGGCGCCGAGGAGACCGTCCCACGAGCCCGAGCCCGGCTGAAATTCGGCCTGGAACAGTTGACCGGCGGCGTCACGCTGGTTGGTGCTGCCGGTCGGCGCCTTGAAGCCGAACAATACGGCGGCCGACGTTCCCGTCTGCGCGTTGTTGTGGAAGCGATATTGCCCGAGCATGGTCACGTCGCCGAAGCCTGCCGAATTGCCGCGCCGGTTGATGCCGTCGGGGCTCATCAGGCTGCTCATGTCGCCCGCATTCATCATGCCCATGTGACCGCCGCTCAGCATGTCTTCGCCGGGTTCGCTGATACCCGAGCGCCGGACCCCGCCTGCGCGAACGGCAACCGTGAAGTCGTTGGTGATGCCGTAGGCGGCGGAAATCGACACGGCGTCGATCGAGCGGATCGAATGCGCGTGGGTGCCGTTGGCCGCGGCGGCGAGCAGGTCGGCATCCGAGAGCTGGCCGAGCCGGATGAACTCGTAACGTATCGATGCGGCGATCAGTCCCTCGGAGAGCGTGTCGGCCGAGATGGTGTTGATCGGACCGCCGCTGCCGGTGTTGCCGCCGCCGCCGGGATGGTGCGCTTCGGCTGGTGCTGCGAGAAAAAGCATCATCGATGAAAATAGACCGGCCGACCTCATGCAATACGCAAACACTTAACGCCCCCTTCATTCACGTCCGAAGATAAGCCATCGGAGTTGGGCGCGGGATTGACTGGATCATGCACGAAGCGCGGCTTGATCATGCGCGAAGCGCGTCCTGCCGGCGACGATGTTGGATCAATTGCGGAAGAGTTGCGACTCGCCTCCGATCTTTTTGCGTCACGATACACTGGCCGCAATCGCGGCCGAGCGCGGCCTCAATCGCGGCGAGCGCCGGCCGTAATCGCGTCTGAATGACTCTCTACACGTCCTTCAGTCCAGCGCGTATCGGAGTGGACGACATGACAAACATCTTCAGAGTCATCTTTGTATTTTTTCTGTATCTTTTCATCATCGCGGGTCTGTTCACTGCGGAGGCGCACGAGTTCAAGGTGGGCACGCTCGACATCGGTCACCCCTGGTCGCGCCCCACCCCGAAAGACGCCAACATCGCGGGCGGCTATCTCACCATCACCAACAAGGGCAAGGTTGCGGATCGCCTGATCGGAGGCGCCTCGCCCGCAGCGAGCCAGATCGAGGTGCACGAGATGGCCAATGTGGACGGCATGATGAAGACGCGCGCGCTCGCAGGCGGCCTGGAAATCAAGCCGGGCAAGACGGTCGAGCTCAAGCCCGGCGCCTATCGCATCCTGCTGCTCGGGCTCAAGGAGCCGCTGCAGATCGGCCAGAAGGTGAAGGGCACGCTGGTGTTCGAGAAGGCCGGGCCTGTCGAGATCGTCTACAACGTCGAGGAAAATCCCGAAGCCTCGAATGCCACCAGTGGCGCCGCGCTACACAAGCATCATTGAGGTGCGCGTTCGCATGCGCGACAGAGTGGACGATGGGGACGTTTACGCCCTGCTCGAACTGGCGGGCTCCGCACCACCAAAGATCGCAACAGCCGCGCGACCGTTTGCGCGCTTTCCGCGAACTGCGGCCTCGTCGTCCGTTCGGCGTCTCGCGCCGGACGGACGGGGGGAACGGCCGGAAAGAAGTTTCGAACGACGCGGGGTCGTTGCCATCCCCGACGGCTGCTATCTGGACTCGACATTTTTCACCGGGGCCAATGACCCGGTCGAGCCCGAATGCCGGCCGGCATCGTCCATGGGCCGCGAACCGTCATCGCAAAATCGGCGGACGACCGGCGCAGCGTTGTGCGCATCACTGCTCGGGCTCGGACTGGCATTCCTCGCCTGCACGCAGTTGGTCCCCGCATTGGGGCTTGGCTGGAGCGACGTTGTCTGTCTCGGCGCCAATTCGAACCCTTCGCAGCCGGAACGCATCAACGAGTGATGCTTCGGGCCGGCGCGACCACGACAGGCCGTGCCGGCACCGGTGCACCTGAACGCTGCACGCAATTTCTATGTGATCCCGAGGCCGGCCTTGGCGCATTGCTCGTCTTGGTCGCCGGTCGCGCCGCTCACGCCCACGCCGCCGGTGACCTTGCCGTCGACCATGATCGGTATGCCGCCGGGCGAGGCAAAGACACCGGGCAGCGTGGCCGTGGCCATGCCGCCCTTGTTGATCGCCTCCATGAAGACGCGCGTCGGGCGCCGATACGTCGCCGCGGCCCTCGCCTTGCCGACGGCGATGTCCATGCTGGCCGTCTGCGTATTGTCCATGCGCTCGAAGTACACAAGGAACCCGTGATTATCGACCACGGCAACAGCCACGTTCCATGCGTTCTTCTGGCATTCGGCAAGGACGCCGGCCGCGATTTTCTTCGCGCCCGCCGCATTGATCGCCGTGCCGTAATCGGGGCGTTTGTCCTGCGCAGATGCGCCTGTGGCGAGAGCTGCCAATGCGACGCCAAGCAGAATTGACCTCATCTTTGTCTCCTCCCTCGGGTTTATTGTGGAAGAGAATTATACCTGTGCGGACCGATCTGCGTACTGGACTTCGGAACCAAAATCGCCACTTTTGCCGCTAAATCGGTCACCATCGGAGCGGCCTACCTCCATTGAACTCGGGCCCCCGCTCCGATATACGGGCACTCGACTCCGGCCGAGGGACCAGGGCCTTCCGGGGCCACGCCCCGTCTCCTCAAGCCGTTCCGGATTACCTCCAATATATCAAAGGCTTAATGATGTCCTCCACATACGATCAGATCGCCAACATTATCGCTGAGACCTGCGACATTCCGCGCGACACGATCAAGCCGGAGAGCCATGCCATCGACGATCTGGGGATCGACAGCCTGGACTTCCTCGACATCGCCTTTGCCATCGACAAGGCGTTCGGGATCAAGATGCCGCTCGAAAAATGGACCCAGGAGGTCAACGACGGCAAGGCCACGACCGAGCAGTACTTCGTGCTGCAGAATCTCGCCGATCGCATCGACGAACTGGTCGCCGCCAAGAACGCAGGAACGGGCGCGTAACCGCCCATCACCATGGACCTCGATTATTTCACGCTCATTGACCGCATCGTCGACCTCAACATCGGCGAGAAGAGGATTACGGTCGAGGCACAGGTTCCTGCGAAGCACACGATCTTCGAGGGACATTTCCCCGGCTTCCCGATCATGCCCGGCGTGCTGCTCACCGAAGCGATGGCGCAGACCTCCGGCTGGCTTGTGCTCGGCGTCCTGAAGTTCGAGCGCATGCCGTTCCTGGCGATCGTGAAGGAAGCCAAGATGCGCGGCTTCGTCAGCCCCGGCGAGTTGCTGACGATCGATGCGAAGCTCGAGCACGAAGGCTCCGGTTTTGCCGTCACGAAGGCAAAGGTGCGCATCGGCAAGGAATTGAAATGCAGCGCCGAGCTCACCTTCGGTCTTGCCCCCTTCCCCGACCCGGCCCTGCGCGTGCACATGGATGCGATGGCCAACAAGATCGGCTTCCCACTGCAGGCGTTGACGCATGACTGACTCCAAATCCCCGGGCGCGCAGGAAGTCTGGATCACCGGTATCGGCATCGTCTCCTCGCTAGGCGAAGGGCTGGACGCGCATTGGGATGCGCTGAACGCCAGGACCATCAACATCGATAACAAGCGCTTCGCGCCCTACATCGTCCATCCGCTCGCACCGGTTTCCTTCGACGCCCAGATCCCGAAAAAGGGCGACCAGCGCCAGATGGAGGCGTGGCAGCGCATCGGAACCTATGCCGCTGGCCTCGCGCTGGATTCGGCCGGCGTCAAAGGCAACAAGGAAATCCTCGGCCGGATGGACATGATCGTCGCCGCCGGCGGCGGCGAACGCGATCTCGCGGTCGACGAATCGATCATGAACGCCGATGCCAAGGGCAATTCCAGTCCGGGCTTTCTCAACGAACGGCTGATGAACGATTTGCGGCCGACGCTGTTTCTTGCCCAGCTCTCCAACCTGCTCGCCGGCAACATCGCCATCGTCCACGGCGTGTGCGGCACGTCGCGCACCTTCATGGGCGAGGAAGCAGCCTCCATCGACGCGGCGCGGATCGCGCTGGCGCGGATCTCTTCCGGGCAGAGCGAGATTGCGCTGGTCGGCGCGGCCCATAATGGCGAACGCTCCGACCTGCTGGTGCTCTATGAGTTCGGCGATTTCAACCTGAAAGAGAGCTACGCGCCGGTCTGGCAGCGCGAAGGCACGAGCGGTTTCGCGCTCGGCTCCGCGGGCTGTTTCCTGGTGCTGGAATCCCGCGAGCATGCGGAAGCGCGTGGCGCCAAGCCCTATGCCAGACTGACCGGGGTGGTCGCTGACCTTGCGCAGCGCAAGCAGCCGGGCGCGGTGACGAAATCGCTGGAAGCGATGTGGCCGAAGCTCGGCGTTGCCGGGGACAGCGGCAGCCTGATCACCGGCGCGACGGGCGCCGAACCGGTAACCTCGGAAGAGAAGGCCTTCCTGCGCGAGCACCCGGGGTTTGCCGTGCGCGCCACCGGAACGATGTTCGGCCACACGCTGGAGACCCAGTTTCCGCTGGGCCTGGCGCTGGCCGCGCTCTCGATCTCCCGCGGCGCGCTGTTTCCGCCCAACGATCCCACCGGCCTGGAGGTTGAAAAGCCCGATGCGCCGGACCAGATTGTGGTGGTGGGGGCGGGTCACTGGCAGGGCGAAGGCATGGCCCTGGTCGAGGCCATCAAGTAGAGCGTCTGCAACGCGTGGCGCGCCGCCGGCGCGGGACCACCGCCAGACAATGAATCAGAGCGCGACTTTCATCGGCCGCGCAGCATCGACGGGGGAACCATGTCAGCACCACGCGACAAGTTCGGCAGGCCAATCGTCGTCGTCACCGGCATGGGTGTCGTGACGTCGCTCGGCGCCGGCAAGAAAGACAACTGGACCCGGCTGACCGCGGGCGAATCCGGCATTCGCACCGTGACGCGCTTCCCGATCGACGGCCTGAAGACCACGATGGCCGGCACGGTCGATTTCGTCACCGTAGACCCCTTCTCATCGACCGGCCTTACCGAGCGGCTGGCCGAAATGGCAACCGAGGAAGCGCTCGAACAGGCCGGCATCGGCAGCAAGGCCGATTTTCCCGGACCGCTGTTCCTCGCGGTGGCGCCGGTCGAGGTCGAGTGGCCGCAGCGGCTCGAACTCGGGCGCGCCGTCGGAAAGACCGATTTCAAATACGAAGACATGCTGCGCGTCAGCGGCGGCGGCCGGTTTACAGAATATCATCATCGTTTCATGTTCGGTTCGGTGGCGAGCCATATGGCCGAGACGTTCGGCACCAAGGGTTCGCCGATCTCGCTGTCGACCGCCTGCGCCTCGGGCGCGACAGCGATCCAGCTCGGCGTCGAGGCGATCCGCCGTGGTGAGGCCGATGCTGCGCTGTGCGTGGGGACCGACGGCTCCGTCAACCCGGAGGCGCTGGTGCGGTTCTCGCTGCTGTCGGCGCTGTCGACGCAGAACGAGCCGCCGCAGGGCGCCTCAAAGCCGTTCTCGAAGAACCGCGACGGATTCGTGATGGCCGAAGGCGCCGGCGCAATGGTGCTGGAAAGCTATGAATCGGCGATGGCGCGCGGCGCCGCCATTCTCGGCGTCGTCGCCGGCTGCGGCGAGCTGACCGACTCCTTCCACCGCACCCGCTCCAGCCCGGACGGCAAGCCGATCATCGGCTGCATGCGCAAGACGCTTGCCGATGCCGGCCTCGAACCGGAACAGATCGACCACATCAATGCGCACGGCACCGCGACGCCGGAAAACGACAAGATGGAATACAACACCACCGCGGTCGTGTTCGGCGATCATTTGCCGAAGATCCCGGTGTCGTCGAACAAGTCGATGGTCGGGCATACGATTTCCGCGGCCGGCGCGGTCGAAGCGGTGTTCTCGCTCTTGACGCTGGAGCATCAGCGGATCCCGCCCACGATCAATTACGAAACTCCGGACCCTGCCATCCTGTTCGATGTGGTCGGCAACAAGTCGCGCGACGCCCGCGTCACCGCCGTGATGTCCAACTCGTTCGGCTTCGGTGGGCAGAATGCCTCGCTGATCCTGACACGCGAACCAGCATAAGTCGCTCGTCCAAGATGAACCGCCTGCTCCTGCGCACCAAGGCGCGCGTCCGCGACGCCGCCAAGCCATTGACGGAAGCAGCCGTCGGCGGGCTGACGATCGCGCTGTTACGCACCACGCGCTATTTCGATCCGATCAAGACCGCCAATTTCTTCGGCCGCGTCACCCGGCTCATCGGGCGAAGGCTGCGCGAGGACCGCATCGGCCGCGAAAACCTGAAGGCCGCCTTCCCCGAGAAATCGAGCGAGGAGATCGAAACCATCCTGGCCGGCGTCTGGGACAATCTCGGCCGCATCGGTGCTGAATTTGCCCATCTCGATCACATCTGGGATTACGATCTCGACCACCCGGAAAAGCCGAGCCGCATCGAGTTCACGCCGCGGACCAAGCAGATCTTCGATCACCTGCGCGACGACGGCAAACCCGCCATCATCTTCGCAAGCCATCTCGGCAACTGGGAGATCCCGGCGCTCGGCGCCGTCGCGCACGGGCTCGACTGCGCGATCCTGTTCCGGCGGCCGAACATCGAATCCGCCGATCGCGCCATCGAGCGGATCCGGTCGGTGGAGATGGGCACGCTGGTGCCGGCCGGCCGCGACGCACCGCTCAAGCTGGCGGAAGCGCTGCAAAAGGGTCAGCACGTCGCCATGCTGGTCGATCAGTACATGGGCAACGGCGTCGAGGTGACGTTCTTCGGCCGCAAGACCAAGGCCAATCCGACGCTGGCGCGGCTGTTGCGGCAGGTCGAATGCCCCGTCCACGGCGTCCGCATCATCCGCCTGCCCAACCACCGGTTCCGCGCCGAACTGTCCGAAGAGGTCAAGCCGGCGCGCGACGCCGAGGGCCAGATCGATGTCCAGGGCACGATGCAGGCGGTCACGTCAGTCATCGAAGGCTGGGTGCGCGAGTATCCGGACCAGTGGCTGTGGCTGCATAGGAGATGGCGGTAAACGACTTACCCGCCGACTATCAGACCGAGACTCCATGCCTTCATGGCGATGGTCGACCCCAGAACAAAGATGATCTGCAGCAGCGTACGCGTTGAGAAGAATGCGAGGATGTTGGTCATGTGATGCTCCCGGCGGAGCTATAGATTCTGCCTTGGCTTCCAGCAAGGTGTTCGTTTGCCCTCGCTCGGCCAGCGAGTAGCCCGGATGAGCACAGCGATATCCGGGACTCTACGGCAACGGCCTTACCACGTCATTGCGAGCGAAGCGAAGCAATCCATTCTTCCTTTGCGCGGAGACATGGATTGCTTCGTCGCTTCGCTTCTCGCAATGACGGCGGAGAGAGACGCGTACGCGTCACCTCCCCGTCTTCACCCTGGTCCAGAGCCGGTTGATGATGCGCTGCGTGGCCGGATCGCGGGCCTGGATGACGAACAGCTTCTTCTGCGACGCCTCGTCCGGATAGATATTCCTGTTGTTGAGAATTTTTGGATCGATCAGCTTCTGGCTCGCCAGATTGCCGTTGGCGTAGGACAGGAAATCCGAATTCTTCGCGGCGACATCCGGACGGTAGAGATAATTGATCAGCTCATGGGCTTCCGCGACGTTCTTTGCGTCGGCCGGAATCGCGAGATTGTCGAAGAACATCTGCGCGCCTTCCCTGGGGATGGTGTAGCCGATCTCGATGCCGTTCTTTGCTTCCGCCGCGCGGCTGCGCGCCTGCATGATGTCACCCGACCATCCCACGACGAAGCAGATCTCGCCCGACGCCAGCGCACCCAGATATTCCGACGAGTGAAACTTGCGGACATAAGGCCTGATCTTGCCGACGAGTTCGGCGGCTTTCTCCAGGTCCGCCTGCTTGGTCGAATTCGGATCGATCCCGAGATAGCTGAGCGCGGCGGGGAGAATGTCGTCGGCGGAATCCAGCATGTGGATGCCGCAATCCTTGAACTTCGCGAGGTTCTCCGGCTTGAACACCATGTCCCAGCTGTCGATCTTTGCATCAGGTCCGAGGATTTTCTGCGCGGTCTTGACGTTGTAGCCGATGCCCGTGGTGCCCCACATGTAGTTGGCGCCGTAATTATTGCCGGGGTCGTAGATGGCAAGCTGGCTGGTCACCACAGGCCAGGCGTTGGCGAGATTGGGCAGCTTCGACTTGTCGAGCTTGAGAAAGACCTTTGCGGTGATCTGGCGCTGCAGGAAATAACCTGTCGGCACCACCACGTCGTAGCCGGATTTTCCTGCCAGCAGCCGCGTCTCCAGCGTCTCGTTGGCGTCGAAGGTGTCGTAGACCACCTTGATGCCGGTTTCCCTGGTGAAATCCTCCAGCACCCCCGGCGCCATATAGCTGGACCAGTTGTAGAAATTGACGGTGCGCTCCTGCGCCGAAGCGGGCGAGAGCGACAGCGCGACCGCCATCGCACCGATCAGGCGAAACAAACCCGAGATCAGATCGCGCATCTCATCTACCTCCTGCGGCGGCCGTGCACGGCGTCCGACAGGCGTTCCAGCGCGGTATCCAGCGTCTCGTCCTTTTTGGAGAAGCAGAACCTCACCACCGAGGTCACTGCATCCTGTTCGTAGAAGGCGGATACAGGAATCGCGGCGACCTTGTAGTCGGTCACGATGCGCTTGCAGAACTCGACATCGGTCTCGTTGAGCCCGAGCGGCGAAAGGTCGACCGTGAGGAAATACGTTCCCTGCGATTTCAGGACCGGAAAGCCGATGCTCTCCAGCCCCTTCGTCAGGCGGTCCCTGCTCCGCGCCAGATCCTTGCGCATGTCGTAGAAATATTCCGCGGGCTTGTTGAGGCCATAGGCCACGGCGGCCTGCAGATTGGGCGCTGTCGTGAAGGTCAGAAACTGGTGCACTTTCGCAGCCACCCGCAAGAGCGGCGGCGCGGCGCAGACGAAGCCGATCTTCCATCCCGTCAGCGAAAAGATCTTACCGGCGCTGCCGACCTTGATGGTGCGATCGCGCATGCCCGGGATCGTGATCAGCGGGATATGCTCGCGGCCGTCGAAGACGACGTGCTCCCAGACCTCGTCGCAGATCGCGATGGTGTCGAACTGCTGGCAGAACCGCGCCAGCAATTCGAGGTCTTCGCGGGGATAGACGACGGCGGCCGGGTTGAGCGGATTGTTGAACAGCACCGCCTTGGTCTTGTGGTTGAAGACGCTGGCCAGCATCTCCTCGGTCAGCCGCCAGTCCGGCGGTTCAAGCCGCAACAGGCGCGGAATGCCGCCGGCCTGGCGGATGATCGGCAAATAGCTGTCATAGACCGGCTGGAAGCAAACGACCTCGTCGCCGGGCTCGACGACGGCGAGAATGGACGACGTCAGCGCCTCGGTGCCGCCCGAGGTCACCATCACCTCGGTCATGGGATCGAGCGAGAGGTTGTGCCAGCGGCCGTAATGCGCCGCGATCGCCGTGCGCAGTTCCGGAATGCCCATCATCGACGGGTACTGGTTGTAGCCGTTGACCGTCGCGTCAGCGGCGGCGCGGCGAATGTCCTCCGGCCCGGGATCGTCAGGAAAACCCTGGCCGAGATTGATGGCGTTGTTGTCGCGGGCAGCCTGCGACATCGCCTCGAAGACGGTGACCGGCAGGTCGGCGAAGACCTTGTTCATGGAAGTCATGATCGGGTTCAGCCGCCGGTCTTGGTCGGCAATCCCGCTGCCTTCCAGCCGATGATGCCGCCCGCCAGGTGCTTGTCGTAGGGAAGGCCCGCCGCCTGCGCCGCCAGCGAGGCCGTCACCGAGCGCTTGCCCGAACGGCAGGCGAAGACCACCTGCTTGCCCTGCGGGTCCGGAATGGCGGCCGGATCGAAGCTCTGCAGGGGAACGACGACGCCGCCCGGATAGGCCTCTACGGCAACTTCATTGGGCTCGCGGACGTCGACCAGCAGATAGCGCCCTTCCGCCATCCCCTTCGACACCTCTTCCGGCGTTAAATCGTGCACCTGATGGTCGGCCAACATATCCTCCTGACAAGGGCGCCACGGGGGCTCCGATCAGCCCCGCCGCGCGGGCGCCAAAGTCGCCCCTTGCGCGACGAAAATCAAGCGCCGCGAACGGCTTAATGGGCCGCCAATGCTGTGCGGCGGCCCAATGAACTTATTCCCCGGGAGGGGCGCTTTCAGGTCGGAAGTTCTTTGCCGATGGGCCAGGCGCCATCAGGAGTTTGCGGCCCCGTCGCCACGTAGCCGCGGCGAAGGTAGAAGCCACGGGCGTTTGAACTTGCCTCCGCGCGTACCCTCGGAAACGCCCGGTCGCGCATCAGCCCCTCGAGCATGTCGAGCAATCCGGCGCCAACGCCCTGCCCGGCAAATTCAGGTGCGACATACAGGCCCTCCAGCGTGCCGCCGCGAATGGCTCCCCATCCAGCCAGCCTGCCATCCAGTTCGGCAACCCATACTTCCAGCTCCCGAAGCTTTTGCTCCATTCCGGTCGGCGTGAGCTTCACCGCCCAGGCCTGCGCTTCGGCAACAGACATTGTCGGAGGCGCAAGTTCGAGGATCGCGCGACGTCGAATATCGCAGAGGCCGCTTGCGTCCTTGCGCAACGCCACACGGTGAACGGCACCCATGGTCACCTGCCCGGAGTCATATTGTCGCGAGACGGCCGCAGATTGCATGACGAACTGCGGGGCGGGAAGTCCGCGGCGCTTGCGGCCTCCCGGCAAAACGAAAAACCCCGGCATGAAGCCGGGGCCCGAACAGCCACGGCGTACATCCGGCCATGACCATCAGATTCCATTTAGCATGAAGTTCTTGAAGAAAGTGTGACGCCGGCTTCTCGCGTCCACCTGAGCAGGTTCAGCGACCGGCGCTCTCGGCATCGCTCGACAACTGCGACATCGGGCGCTGCTTCATCAGCGCGTCCATGCCGTTGCGGTGCAGCCAGAGCAGGCCCATGGCGAGTTGTCGCAGGTCATTGCGGGCCGAACCGACAGGCAACCTTCTTGCCCGGCGCAGCGCGTCGGCAGCCTGCTTTTCCAATGCCGACAACTGGCGTCCCACCCGGTTGCTCCCGACCAGACCGATTTCGATGCTTCCCTGCCCCCGCCGTCTATCTCATTTCACGCGCAACTTTTGTGAAACGGATCACTGTTGGACCTGGCTTGCACAACATCACGATCGCGGAACGGCCGTCCGGTGTGAGCCATGCTGCCTGGGTTTGGTGCTGACCAGGTTCAGCAGCGTTGCGGTCGCGATCATCGCCGCCACGCCCGCGAAACTCACCGCCATCTGCATGGCAAGCCCGTCCGAGATGTTGAACAGCGCCAGGTGGCCGGCGAACGCCAGCAGGACGCCGACGCAGTAGATCGGCAGCGAGTTCTGGCCGCAGCAGATCGCACACCGCATCACCGGCGTCATCAGCCCTCGCCAATTGCGAGGCACGAACCATGCGATCAGAACCGCGAGGGCCAGAAAATGCACCAATCGCAGTGGATCGAGATTCGCCTTGTCCAGCGGGTACAGCTTCGAAAGCGCCTGCGGGATCAGCGCCTCCAGCGGCTTGATGCGCCAGCTCAATGCGACGACCAGGCTGAACAGCAGATACGGGATCGCAAGTCCCAACACGGTGCGGAACGTCAGCCACGGCCGGACTCTCTCCTGATCGAGCATCCACCACGCGCCAAGCACGACCAGCAACTGCCACGCCAGCGGATTGAAGGCCCAGTGGCCGTCCGGCCACCCCGGGACGGTCCAGCCGAACAGCTGCACGAGCGTGTAGAGCGCCAGCGACGCGGCTAGCGTCGCATTCGGAAACCGCAACAGCAGCCACAGCAACGGCGCGAACAGAAGATGCAGGAGCACGAAGATCGGCAACACGTCGGTGTTGACCGGGCGATATTGCAGGATCGCCGCTCGCGCGAGCGTCGCGCCCGGATCATCCAGCAGAACGCGCGTGTTGCTCTCGTCGGCGAGACGGCCGCCGCCCGAGAGGTGAGCCAGGATGGCGCAGGCGAGCGTGAGCAGCAGAAATGCGACATAGATGACCCAGCTTCGCCGCAATGTCCGGCGGATCACCGCGCTCCAGCCCTCGCAACGCCACGCCTTGCCGTAGGCGAGCGCGCAGGTGACGCCCGAGACGAACATGAATATTTCCGCGGCATCGCTGAAGCCGTAGTGCCGCAGCGTCAGCCAGCCTCCGATATTGCTGGGGACATGGTCGAGAAATATCCACCACAGCGCGATGCCTCGGCAGGCGTCTATTCGCAGGTCGCGGGCGTCGCCTTTCAGCTCGGGCAGCTCGCCGACCATTAGTTTGGAGGTGGCGGTTCGATCGTGCATCTGGGTTATCCCTCGCCGCCAAGCTGGACCTACCGCCGCAGGTCCTGCTGTGAGGTGCTTCACCCTTCAATGACTTATTTTTACAACGTCACTTCCGAAGAATCTGCGCGCCAGCGTTGAGCTTATACGGCCTCGCACATGTTCAGTTGAGTTGCACATTTGCGTGTCGAAGCGCGGTCGCGCCGATACGAAATGCACGTGCCGGCCGCACGAAAGTTGTTGTGAGAGATTGGCTTATTCAGACAATGGTGAGCATGAAAGCGGATGCGTCGCGGTGTCTGACGGAGGCTTCGGTTCGGCACCGGCTTGATCCTGACTACGCTACCGGCGTCGATATCATCCTGAAACGAGATTGTCCCTGCGCGCTCTTCCGCGTGACGCGCAATCGATGTAGGCTGATTGCCAGGCCGCCAGCGGGCAGTGCCGAAGGCCCGTGAAGTATCAGCGGTATCTTACCCCACGGCGGGTTCTGCAAATTTCACTCCACGTTTTGGGCCGGCTCGTTTTTCTGGAGTCGGAAGAGGCATCACGCCTCATCGATCAAACACGCCCCAACAGGAGGACAGCATGCATTTTTGTATGACCGGACAATATACGCCGAAGGCTCTCAACGCCATTCTGGAAAACCCGAAGACCAATCGCTATGAGGCGGCCAAAAAGCTGATCGAAGCCGCTGGCGGCACATTGGTCTCGATGTACAGCACCGCTGCGGACGGACCCGGCGTTCTCGTAATCTTCGATGTACCCGACCCCAGTGCCGCACCGGCCATTTCCGGCACCGTCGTTGCGTCCGGCGCCATCCACAATGCACACCTGACCCGTCTGTGGACGCAGGATGAAATCACGCAAGTTCGACTGAAGGCCGTCCAGCTGCGCGGCGCATACAAGCCGCCTGGTGGCTAGAGCCATTCCCGGTAACCTGTCGAACAAACCCTGACATCGCATGGTTTGGCGGCGGTTGA
>DATCXE010000417.1:0-9843 GCA_036565985.1 Bradyrhizobium sp. | reverse complement strand
CGAGCAGGCGGGCCACAAAGCGCAGGCGTTCTTCCATCACCGAACTCGCTTTCCACGGCATCCACACCTCCCGCCAAAAAAAGCGAAAAGTGTAACCCATGTGTCCGGTACGAAATGTCACCTATGTCTCGGGCCGCTCAGTCGCCTGCCTCTACGGTCCCCAAGCTTATCGATGCCAGGTTCCGTTTTTGGGAAGCGGGCTTCTCGCCCAAACTTCCTGTAGCAAAATCGCACCAACGCTCGCCGCGTCAGCGGGCGGTGCTTGCGGCGCTGGCGATGAGTTCGAAGGAGCGCAGGCGGGTTGCGTGATCGTAGACATCGGACACGATCATCAGCTCATCGGCGCCCGTTTCCGCAACGAGCGCATGGATGCCAGAACGAACCGTATCGGGCGAGCCGACGATGGAACGCGCGAGCATGCTCATCGCCTGCGCTTTTTCCCGCGGCGACCAGTAATTTTCAATGTCGTCGATCGGCGGCTGGCTGAGGCCGCGCGCGCCGCGGAAGATGTTCGTAAAGGACATCTGCTGCGTCGTCGCGAGCCGGCGCGCTTCGTCATCGCTGCCGGCGGCGATGATGTTGACGCCTACCATCGCGTAGGGACGGTCAAGCTGCTCGGACGGTTTGAAGCGGCTGCGGTAGATCTGCAGCGCCGGGATGAGCAGTTCGGGCGCGAAATGCGAGGCGAAGGCATAGGGAAGCCCGAGTTCAGCCGCCAGCATCGCGCCAAAATTACTCGATCCAAGAATCCACAACGGCACTTCCGTTCCTGCCGCCGGCACGGCCCGGATGCGCTGATTGGGACCGGCTGGAGCCAGGAAGGCCTGCACCTCGAGAACGTCCTGCGGGAAGTTTTCGGCGGCTTCAGGCGTACGGCGCAACGCGCGAAGTGTGAGCTGATCGGTCCCGGGTGCGCGACCCAGCCCCAGGTCAATGCGGCCCGGGAACAGTCGGGCCAGCGTCCCGAACTGCTCGGCGATGACGTAAGGCGCATGGTTGGGGAGCATGATGCCGCCTGCGCCGACCCGGATGGTTTTTGTCCCCGCTGCGATATGACCAATCACAACCGACGTCGCGGCGCTCGCGATGCCCGGCATGTTGTGATGCTCCGCCACCCAGATGCGGCGATAACCCCATGCCTCGGCATGGACAGCAATATCGCGGGCGTTGTCGAGCGCGCCGCGCGCATCGGTGTCTTCGGTGACGCGGACGAGATCGAGGATAGACAGTGTGGTCATGGGAGCTCCCGAACGAAGCCATTTGCGCGAACGGCGCTACCCGGGTGCGCGAACGACGCTACCGGGATCACCGGCCGCGGCAAGGATTGTCCGAAACGGCGGGCTTCATCCGATTCGAGTGCCCCATATGGATATTTTCCCTGCGTGGGTCAATCTGCTTGACCCGCATTGCACCTTCGTCCTCGCGAGGCCTTGATACGATTTGAGGAAATGCTCTCTTTTAGAGGACCGATCGCCTCACCATTTCTAGGCCGAACCCGAATTCCGTCCGCTCGACAAAGGGGAGGTTAGCATGAGGAAGCTTTCGCTTTGCGCCGCAGGCGCATGCGTGTTTGTTGCATTGGCGAACACCGCATATGCGCGGTCGGCCTACGATGGCTCCTGGGACCTTGCCTTCGTGACGCAACGGGGCGCCTGCGATGCCGTCTACAACTTTACTGTCAACGTCTCCAACGGGGTCGTGACGCATCCCAATCTCGTGAAGTTCAGAGGATACGTGCAGAAATCCGGCGCGGTTCGCGCCTCGGTGACGGTTCAGGACAAATACGCCTCCGGCTCCGGCAGGCTCTCCAGCACCTCCGGCCGCGGGACCTGGAGCGGCTACTCGGGAAGTGCGCGGTGCTCGGGCTATTGGACCGCGCAACGCAATTGATACTGAAGCGGGGGAAGCCGACGCAATGGAATCGACTAGCTGCGACGTGCTGGTCATTGGCTCCGGCGCCGCCGGCATGACGACGGCCATCACGGCCCGGCACTCGGGAGCCGATGTCCTTGTCGTGGAGAAGGCCGCAGAGTTCGCGAACTCGCTTGGTCGGCCGGGATAGACCCCGCTGGGGCCCGCGATGACGTTCGGCTACATCTGCAGGAACGCGCGCTGGTAAATCGTCAGTAGAGCCGCGTCCGGTAGGCCTCCTCCATGGTCTTCTCGGCCGCCTCCACCGAGATCGCCGCGGTCTGCTCGGCGATGATGCGGCCGAGCGTCGGGAAACTGTGGCGCTCGACCTGCGCTGCCGGGTTCCACAGTTTTGAGCGCATCAGCGCCTTGCCGCAATGGAAGTAACACTCGTCGACGGTCACCTTGAGGCCGATCGTCGGCACGACATTCTGCACGGCGAGCGGCGTCAGCAGCGCCGGATCCTGGGTGATCTCGGCCTTGCCGTTGACGCGCAGCGTCTCGTTGATCCCTGGTACCATGAAGATCAGGCCGACGCCCGATGATGCCAGGATGTTGCCGAACGTATCGACCCGGTTGTTGCCGCGGCGGTCCGGGATCAATAGCGACTTGTCGTTGAGCACGGCGACGAAGCCCGGCCCGTCGCCGCGCGGGCTGGCATCGGCATTGCCCTTGCCATCGCTCGACGCAAGCACCAGGAACGGCGAGAGCGCGATGAAGTCACGACAGAACTTGTCGAGATGGTGCAGGACCTTCTTCTCGGCGAGCGGGCTCAACTGCCCGAAATGCGCTCGCAGGTCTTCTGACGTGTGGATCAGGGGCTTTCCGCCCGCACCGTTGCCCTCCATGGCAGATCTCCTCCCGTGTCGTTCCTGTGTTTACGTTTGCTCGACGCCGCACCAGCCCGCGATGAACAAAGCCAGCGTCTTGGTGACCTTCTTCACGGATTCAAGCTCCACCCGCTCATCGAAGCCGTGCGCATTTTCCATCCTGGCGCCGAAGCAGAAGGCCGGAACGTCGTAATCGAGCCCGTAGAAGCGCGTGTCGGTGAGGCCGGTGAAGCTGGCTTCCTCGAGCGGACCGCCGAATATCTCCTCATACGCCGCAGCGAGCACGGCCTCGCTGTCCTGCGCGCCGGTAACCTCGTAGCCCGGGGACAGAAAGCCGGACCATACGACCTCGGGCGGGTTGTCGGCGAGGAACGGATGGGTCCTGGCGGCCTTCGCGACGCAGGCTGTGATCTCGGCCTGGCAGTCGGCGATGGTCCAGCCCGGCAGGATGCCGATGCGGCAATCGACGTCGCACCAGGCCGGAACGCTCGAGGCCCAGTCGCCGCCCTTGATGATGCCGGGGTTGAAATTGAGCGGATGGTTGAGCTTGCCGAAAAAACGGTGGGACTTGGCGCGCTCGTTCCACTCGGCCTCCAGCCCTTCGATGGCCTGGATCAGGTGAAAGGCGGCCTTGATCGCATTCGAGCCGGTGCCGGCGCGCGAGACGTGGACCGGCAAGCCCTTGACCTTGAGGCGGAACCAGATCACCCCGACCTGGGCGCGCATCAGCTTTCCGTCGGTAGGCTCCGGGATCAGGCAGGCATCGGCGCGATAGCCGCGCTGAAGCGTGGAGAGGGCGCCGACCCCGGTGCTTTCCTCCTCGATCACCGACTGCAGGTGGATGCGGCCCTTCGGCGTCAGCCCTGCCGCCTTCAGCGCATCGAGCGCGTAAAGCGCTGCGATGGTGCCGGACTTCATGTCGCCGGCGCCGCGGCCATAGAGCCAGCCGTCTTCGACGACAGGCTTGAACGGCGGGTGCTTCCACATGTCGAGCGGGCCGGCGGGCACGACGTCGCAATGGCCCTGGAGGATGAGCGATCGCCCGGTCTCCTCGAGAGGCCGATAGGTCCCGACCACGGTGCGGGCGCGCGAGAAATCGGTCTCGACCGGACCGTAGCCGGGCAGGTCCTTGAGGTCGTCCTGATTGATGATCCAGTCGTCCACCTCGTAGCCGCGTTCGCGCAGCAGCCGCGCCATCATGTCCTGGCACGGGGCTTCCTGGCTGCGTGTGCTCGGAATCGCCGAGAAGGCGATCGTCGTCGCCAACTGTGCCTCGAAGGCGGCATCGACCGCGGCTTCGATGCGCGCGCGGGCGCCGGCGGGGAGGGGCATGATGTTGCTTTGCGACACGGATCAGTCCTTGCAGGGTTCGGAAGCGGAAATGCGATCGGCGGTGCGTCCCGAGCTTATGCGGAGCGCTCGCGACACGCCAGCACCTCGCGCTGTCGCTGATGCCGGGCAAGCGCGTCACCAGCGGCATCTCGGCGCCGATTGGCAAGAGGGATAGCAAGCCGCTGTTCGCGCTCGGACAAGCCGAAGTAATCAAGCCGAAGTAATCAAGCCGAGCTGAACAAGCCAAAATAAAAAAGCCCGGCCGCTGCCGGCCGGGCTTTTCTTTGCGCCTGATTGCGGCGGTTACTTCGCGATGCGCAGCTTGGCCAGCGACTGTCCGATCGAATTGAACACCGACAGGGTCTGGTTTGCCTTCTTGACCTCGAAGAACTTGTCGGCGCCGCTGGCACAGTATTTCAGCACGGCAGAGGTCGGGTCGCCGCCCGTATTGACCTGAACCGCATAGATCGTGACGCCGGTCGCCTTGGCGTTGTCGCACAGGATCTTCTGCCGGGCGTCGATCTGCGCAGTGTTGCTGGTGAAGCGGTTCTGCGTATTCTCGCCGTCCGACAGCAGAATGATCGCTTCCTTATAGGTGTAGTTCGCCGTATCCTTGGTCGGCGCGTTGAACGGTGCGCCCGTTCCGAGCGTGAACCAGCCCCATGCGAGACCAATGCTCTGGTTGGTGTTGCCGGTGGGCTGCATGGTGTCGATCATCGTCTTGAGCGCATTCCAGTCGTAGCTCAGCGGCATGATCGGCGGCATATAGGGGTTGGTCCCCGCCTTGCAGTATTTGGTGGAGCCGGAGACGTATTCCTCGGCAACGACCATTGTCGGCGCATTGGACGACGTCGGTGGCGTGTTCTTGGTGTCGTAGTCCTGCGTGCGGTCGGTGACGCAGCCGGTCCAGGTGTTGCGGTTCGCCGGCGTCCAGGTCCTGTTGTTGTTCTCGCAGGAACTCTTGTTCGTGTAGCTCGTCCTGCTGCACGTGCCATTGGCCGCGTCCCACAGGCTCCAGTCGATCCAGGTCTGGTTGACATAGCTGGTGCCGATGTTGACGTCCTTGGCGAAGGGGACGACGGAGATGTAGATGTCGCCGGGGTTCTTTGCGAGCGGGCTCAACTGATCAATCAGGCTTTTGGCGGCGATTTGCATCGCCCCCATTTTGCCGTCGTCCCTCATCGATCCCGTGACGTCGAGCGCCATCGCGACCCGCATGCGCACGTTGCCCCACGCCGAAGTGGCATTGACGTTGAAGTTGATGTCGGGGATGCCGACCAGCTTCATGAAGCTGGTGTCGATCTTGCCGTTGCCGGCGATCTCGATCCTTGAACCGTTGCCGGCGGCGGCCGTATAGGTTGCGGTCACCCCAACCGACTTGGCATCGGGATTGGTATAGAGGGCCTTGAAGTAGTCCTGGGCCTTCTGCGTGATCTGCGCAGTGGTGATGGTGCCGTCCTGCAGATCCTTGGCCAGCATCAGGGACGCTGAGTCCATGGCTGCCTGCATCGAGGACCGTGCCGTATTGGCGCGGGTATAATCGACCGCCGCCCCGACGAAGGTGATGACGGGTACCACGGCGATTGCGAAGAGGATTGCAATATTGCCCTGGTCTGAGCGACCGAAGCTTCCAAGAAGGCTTTGGAGGCGGACCACCGCTGGTTGGTTTTTCATGGCGCTATCCCGATGAATGAAACTGCGTTCAAGCTAGCTCGGGGGCCATGAAATCCTCGTAAAACGATGCTGTGCATACGAACGAGACCGGCAACGGACGGTTAACCAACCCCGCCCGCAGTCCTGATTGTCGATGGCCGGTGGCAGCAGCACGGAGTTCCGGTTCGCGCATCGAAAACGCGTAAAGAGCCTGCAACTACGGCGTTTTGCCGCAGAGTCGATCCCTGAGGGGAGGCCCTGGCGCGTTGGGAATTCTCGAACGGACGCTCCACTGAGTTCGTGGCTAACGCCCATTCTGCGGAACGTTTCGGAATCAAAACAAATGAAGCAATTTGCGGCTTCGGTTAACAAGCAATGACTACGCAGTGCGAAGCCCGCGATGATCTTGAAGGATGTAACGGCGCCTCGAGTTCAACACGTCGGCGGGACGCCGGCGCGTCTTCCGTTGGAGCGCATATCCTCCGGCATCTACACCCGTGGAGGCAATAGGACGCCGGAGGTCAGGCTGATAAGTGGTTATCCCCACATGTGGTGGAAATGGTGCCCTGCGTCGGCGAAGCCCGAATGATGGGTATCCACGGCCGTCGGGGCGACATCATGCGTACCGGTGTCGGCGGCGGCAAGCGTACCGGTGTCGGTGGCGGCAAGCGTCGTCGCCGGCGCAGGTGCCGGTGCTGGCGCCGCCGGTGTCACAGCAGCCACCGCAGCCGGGGCGCCGGCTGTCGACAGCACTTCGGCCACCGTCAAGCCGTCAGGGTTGTAGGTGCCGCCGTTCACCGGGACGTTGTTGCCGCCGACATCGGCGGAGTTGGCGTGCATCTGGTCGGCGGCAGCGCTGACCAGCGCCGCATTTCCGGTCTGCAGGCCCTCGATCATCTTGGATACCTCGGCACCAAGCGTACTCGTGTCGCCGAGCAACTCGTTGTCGAACCGTGCCTCGAAGATTCCTCCCTGCGCGGCGTCGAAGTTCGTGACATCCGTCTGGAAGGTGTGCAGGTCGCCAATGACAGCCGCGGTCGCCGCCGCATCGTGTGCGGTGACGGCCGCGATCGCCTGTTGTCCCAGCGAATTGGACTGAGCGATGAAGTTTGCCCAGAAGGTCGTTTGTGCATCGTTGTCGAGGTACTTCGGCGTCGGGTTCAGCGCGTCGCCAAATGGGGTAAAGCCGGAAACGCCGCCCTGGTTTGCCATGTTCGCCAGATTGGTGTCGCCCTGGATGATGTCGATGATGTCCAGAATGTTGTCGTTGCTGGCCCGTCCCGCGTCGGGGCTGATGCCGGCCTGGGCGATGTAGGTGTTCTCGAGTTCCAGCTGTCGCACCACTGCTTCCGCGTGCACGCCGGTCAGCCCGCCGAACAGCAGCGGGTTGGCAGCCATCAAGTCCTGCATTTCCGTGATCATCGTGTTCACGTCGTTGCTGATCGCGGTCGCATTGTCGGCATTCACGCCGCCGAGAATCTGGCTCGCCACGTCGTTGAACATGGCGCCGATCTCGGCGAGATTGGCGTGGGGCGCGGTCGCGGCCGTGACGCCATCGGCAAAGGCCGCGGGCGTTGCGAGAAATCCGGGTGCGCCGTTCTGCGTCGCCAGCGCAGCGAGATTGGCATCGTGGTTGACGATATCGAGGATATCGAGGTGGCTTGTGCGCAACGCGTTTTCTGCCGCCGCGACGCTGCCGAAATCTCCGCCACCGTTCACCGAGGCCGTCGCCGCCGAGAGCGCGGTCGTAATATCGGCCAGTATCGAGTTGACATGGGTCAGCGTATCGCCGGTGAATTGTCCTGCGGCGACCTCCGCCTGAAGTCCGCTTTGCACGTTGTTGAGATCGGCGGTGTAGCGGAGCACGCTGCCAAGTCCCTGGCCACCTTCCTCGACGACGTTTTGCCACAGACCGCCGACCAGGGCGCGACTGGCATCGTTGAACGTCAAGCCAAGGTCCGAGAAGGCCGGCGCGGAAGATGTCGGTGGTGTCGGATCGACAGGGGTTGTCGGATCGGTCGGAGGTGTCGGATCGACCGGCGGATCCGGCGTAACAACGGGGGGTGTCTGATCGTGGTGTTGATGATGATGTGCGTGGCGCGCCATTTGCGGTTCCCTGGTTGTAGTTCCCTTGTCAACATGACGAATGGTCGCATGGGTCGCCTGCTTTCGTGGCGTCATTCGGCCGATACAACGGCCATTGTGCGCGGAAGCAAGGTGATAGGCGGACGAATGTGTGAAAGGAACTGTGGCGGTTCGACCGTCGTACTTACAGCGCCTTGGTCCGCCTGAGCAGCCACCACGTCAGCGCGCCTGCGGCGACCACCAGCAAAAACGCGTACCAGGTGCCGCCATCGCCGTTCTGGAACGGCATGTCCTTTGTATTCATGCCGAAGAAGCCGGTGACCAGCGTCGAAGGCAGCATGCATGCGGTCAGCACCGACAGCGTGAACAGTCGGCGGTTGGTGATCGCCGTTGCGCGGCCGGCGATCTCGTCCTGCAGCAGCCGCGCGCGCTCGTAGATGGCGCTGAACTCGTAGTCGAGTGCGTCGAACTTCTGCGCCAGCTTGCGCATCGCCGACAGCAGGGTTTCGGATTCGACGTCCTCGCGCATTTCCATGCGATGAAACAGCGCGCGGATCTGCGACAGCTGCCGCCGTGTGCGGATCGCCTGCAGGCGCACGCGGCCGAGCCGCAGCCGCTCATCGTCGATCTCGTCGTGCAGCACATGATCCTCGACGATGTCGAGCTCGTCGCCGAGGCCCGCCGAAAAGCGTCCGATCACATCGGCGAACTGGTCGACGATCGCATCGAACAGCGACACCGGGGTGCGGAACTTGCGGCCGCCGTCGATCGCACGCCGTGTCAGTTCGATCGCGCGCAGCGGCTTGCGCCGGGCGGTGATCATCAGCTTCGACGAAATCGCAAAGTGCACCCGTACGAGGTCGTCGCCCTCCTGCATGAACTCCTGATGCAGGTCGGGCAGCACGCCGGCGATCTCCTCGTCGAAGATATCGAGGCGGATATGCTCGTCGGCATCGAGCAGGGCTTCGCGCGCGACGTCGGACAGCGGCGCGCTCCTGCCGAGCCAGTCGTGGCAGCGACGGTTGGACAGGTTGAAATGCAGCCACAGCCAGCCGCTCGGATCGGCAAGTTCCGCATCGAGGCTGGCGACGTCGAGCTTCGTCGCGGAGCCGTCGTCCGCGAAACGATAGGCGGAGATGACGCCGATGTCGGCGAGGGCCTGGTCCATCCGATGTCCCGTTGCTGGTTTGAAGCAGGCCACGCGTCGGCGCAGTGGACAAGCCGATGACGACTACAGCCCATCGAAGCTCCGGAAACAAGCCCGGGTCTTAACGAGAGGTTTACGCGACCGGGTTAGCCTTGCGGCCCGGCCGGGATCTTGAGCAATGGCGATCTCCATCAATTCTGTCTCTCCCGTGCTCGCCGCCCAAGAGGTTGGCGGCATTGCGGGCGAACTCGTGCTGCAGCCGGGCAGCGTGGTCAACGCGCAGGTCCAGAAAATCCTCGCCGCCGATCTGGTGCGGATTGCGATCGCCGGCCTCTCGATCGATGTGGGATCGGAAGTTCCGCTGCAGCAGGGCCAGAACCTGCGTCTCGCGGTCACGCAAACCAAGGACGGCATCCGCCTCGCCATGGTCGGGCAGGGCGGCGACGCAGCTGACGCCGTTACGCTTTCGCCCGATGCGCTGGCCGATGCCGCCATCGACCGTCCGACCATCGTCTCGCCGAAGAATGCGTTGACCCCGCTCGAGCGCGCGGCGGTGTCGGTCGCGGCTCAAGCGGCGGCCAGCGAGCAGGAAAGCCTCGCGCCGCTGTTTGCCAATCTCGGCGCCGCCGTCTCCGCCAGCAGCCTGCCGCCGAAATTGCAGGCGGCGATTGCACAGGTGCTGGCGCAGCAGACCAGCCTCGACCAAAATCTCGACGGCAACGACATCAAGACGGCGTTTCAGAAGTCGGGCATTTTCCTCGAAGCGTCGCTGGCATCGGGCTCGGCGCCCGCGAGCGGCGTTCCCGATCTCAAGGCCGCGCTGATCGTGCTGCGCCAGACGCTGCAGTCGGCGCTTGGCGCCAATGCCGCGCCCGGAGCCGCGCC
>DATCXE010000404.1:0-7094 GCA_036565985.1 Bradyrhizobium sp. | reverse complement strand
CAAGCTGATGGCGCGCGAGGGCTACGGCGAAACCTCGGTGCGCAATCTGTTCAATGCGATCGACGCCCGCCGCAGCATCGAACTGCATCGCCTGATCTTCGCGCTCGGCATCCGCCACGTCGGCGAAGGCAATGCCAAGCTGCTGGCGCGGCACTACCACACCATCGAGAATTTCCGCGAGGCGATGCTGGCCGCCGCCAAGGGGACAAAGGACGAGGAGAACACGACCGAGGCCTATCAGGACCTCAATAATATCGGCGGCATCGGCGAGATCGTCGCCGACGCCGTCGTGGAGTTCTTTGCCGAACCGCGCAATGTGAAAGCGCTCGGCGAACTCCTGCGCGAGATCGAAGTGAAGCCCGCCGAACAGCCGCGCAAGAGTTCACCCGTCTCGGACAAGACCGTCGTGTTCACGGGCTCGCTGACCAAGTTCACCCGCGACGAAGCCAAGGCGGTCGCCGAGCGTCTCGGCGCCAAGGTGGCGGGATCGGTGTCGAAGAAGACGGATTACGTCGTGGCAGGCGAGGATGCCGGTTCGAAGCTGACAAAAGCGCGCGAGCTTGGGGTGGCCGTTCTGACCGAGGACGAGTGGCTGAAGCTGATAGGGGAGTGAGGGCTTTCCGTCATTGCGAGCCAACGGGTCGCGCGAATGCGCGCCCGATGACAGGCTCCGCGAAGCAATCCACGTCTCCGCGAGCCGCGCTATGGATTGCTTCGCTGCGCTCGCAATGACGAAGTGATGTCGTCGGGTGCGGCCAATTGGCACGACGGGCAAATCACCAAAAGTCTGTCCAGCCGTGCGCGCAAAAATATTCCGCTCGCGCCGTCGGGCAAATCACTGATTTAATTCCGCGCGTCTCACCCGTTACGAGGGGCGGATCGCGATCGTCACGAACGCGCGGTGGGATGCGGTGGACGCGGAATGTGCGAGACGTACGCGCATGATGCGTACGGCGAAGTCGTGTGGTCCTGACGCCGCGGTGCTGGCGTCAAGTTGTGCGGGCGATGTTCCGCGCGGCGACGGAGGCAAAAGAGCCGTTCTCCGGGGAGAGCTCGAAGTAAGCCGTCAAGCCACTGCGCAGGGAAGGCCGGGATGCTTCCGCTGAACCTGTATGCTCGTGTGCGCTTTTGCTGTGCGCATCTTGCACGCGAGACCGCGGGTGCAGCGTGCACCCGGTCTTCCCTGCGCCCTCTATACTTGAGGGAGCAAACGAAGATGCAAACCTCGGACGCAACGCGTCGCGAGATAGCGAAGTCAGACTCCGTCGTCATCCCCGCGCAGGCGGGGATCCAGTATTCCAGAGACATCAGTGATGGAATCGAGAGACCGCGGCGTACTGGATCCTCCGCCTGAGCCTGTCATCGGGCTCGCCGAAGGCGAGACCCGGTGGCGGAGGATGACAGCGGAGAGTGCCGCGACAGCGTCGCTCAACGCCTCACAACATCCCCGATTCTTCCTCCTCCGCCTTCTTCATCAGTTCCTCGCTGACCACCACCGTTTGCCGTGGCACGAGGAAGAACATCGTCGACGCACACGCGATCGACAGCGCGAAGATCGCGGCCGTCAGCGGCAGCGTGGTGGTGGAGTGCCCGCCGAGATAGGCGCCGAATTGCGACACCAGCGCGCCGATGCCCTGCTGCAGAAAGCCCATGGCGCCCGCGGCGGTGCCGGCGGCTTCGGGGCGGACGCTGATGGCGCCGGCGGCGGCGTTGTTCATCACGAAGGCGTTGGCGACCATCACGATCATCTGGGTGCCGAACAGCCAGAGCGGCGCCTGGTTGATGCCCGCAATGCTCAGGCCCAGGTTGAGCAGGGCGCCGGCGAATTGCAGCGCCAGCCCGAACCAGATCAGCTTCTCCAGCGAATGGCGCGGCGCGAAGCGCACGCAGAACAGGTTGCCGAGCAGGTACGCAAACCCGGTCGTCGCGAACCATGCGCCGTATTCGGCGGTGGTGCGGCCCATTTGCGTCACCACGATGTAGGGTCCGCCGCCCGCGAAGGTGAAGATGATCTGCGAGGCCAGCACCTGGCACAGCACATAGCCGATGAAGGCGCGGTCGTGGATCAGCTTGCCGACATCGCCGCGGAAGCTGCTGCTCTCGCCGCGGTCGCGCCGCGTCTCGGGCAGCGCAAGGGCGATCAGGACCGCGACGCCGATCGAGGCCACGGTGATGAAATAGAAGATCGCACGCCAGCCGAACGCGGTCTCGAGCAGGCCGCCAACCAGCGCGCTCAGCATCTGCGCCGTCATCATCACCCCGATCACGAGGCTGATCATGGAACTGATGCGGTCGCGGCTGTAGAGGTCGCGGATGATGGCGCGGCTCACCACCATGCCGGAGGCGCCGCCCAGCGCCTGCAGGAAACGCGCGGCGATCAGTTGCGGAAGCGTCTGCGCCAGCGAACAGCCGATGCTGGCCGCCACCATCAGCGCGAGGCCTGCGAGCAGCACCGGGCGCCGGCCGAACTTGTCCGACAGCGGTCCCATGATGAGCTGCGAGCAGGCGATGCCGACCATGTAGAGCGACACCGTCATCTGCGCGACCGCGATGTCGCCGCCGAACGTCGTCGCCAGCACGGGCAGCGCCGGCACCAGCATGTAGAGCGAGATCGGCGCAACGCCCGTCATCGCGACGAGCATCAGCAGCATGATCTTCGAGGTCGCGGCGGCATTGCTATTCGCCGCCGCGTCGGGCGGCTTGCCCACGACGCCGTGCATTCAGATCTGGTCCTGTTGTTGAGATCGACTGTAGCGTGATGGATCAGCGCGAATACGGATGTTTCAGCATGCGGCCATGCCGAATTGGAGAGGCGGGCGATGGCGTTCCGTCGCGCGAAACAAATTCCGTTGTCGTCCCCGCGAAGGCGGGGACCCAGTACGCCGCGGCATCTCGATTAATCACAACTGTCTCTGGAATACTGGGTCCCCGCCTTCGCGGGGACGACGAGTGGGAGAGAGGATAGAGAAGTGTTTGACCTCGCCGAACTCGAACGTGCGCACGAAATCGTCGGCCAGGCGGTGCCGCCGACGCCGGCGCATGCCTGGCCGCTGTTGGCGCAGCGGCTCGGCGCGCACGTCGTGGTCAAGCACGAGAACCACACGCCGATCGGCGCCTTCAAGGTGCGTGGAGGGCTGGTTTACCTGGACCGGCTGAAGCGGGAGCGTCCGAATACGCCCGGGATTATCTCCGCCACGCGCGGCAATCACGGGCAGAGCCTCGCCTTCGCGGCCGGCCGCCACGGCGTTCCGGCCGTGATCTATGTGCCGCGCGGCAATTCGGTCGAGAAGAACCGCGCCATGCGCGCATTCGGCGCCGAACTGGTCGAGCATGGCGAGGATTTTCAGGCGGCGCGCGAGGAAGCCGAGCGCCGCGCCCAGTTCGCCGGCCTCCACATGGTGCCGTCGTTCCATCCGGATCTCGTGCTCGGCGTCGCCACTTACGCGCTCGAATTGCTGCGCGCGGCGCTCAATCTCGATGTGCTCTATGTGCCGATCGGGCAGGGCTCCGGCATCTGCGGCTGCATCATGGCGCGCGATCTGCTCGGGCTGAAAACCGAGATCGTCGGCGTGCAATCGACCGCAGCGCCGTCCTACGCGCTGTCGTTTGCGGCAGGTGAGGTCGTGACCACCGAAACCAGCAACACGCTGGCCGACGGCATGGCGACGCGCATTCCCGATCCGGATGCACTCGCCATCATCCGCAAGGGCGCCTCGCGCATCGTGCAGGTGACCGACGACGAAGTTGCCGCCGCCGTCCGCGCCTACTGGACCGATACGCACAATCTCGCCGAAGGCGCGGGCGCAGCCCCGCTGGCGGCAGCGCTACAGGAGAAGACCAGGCTCGCCGGCAAGCGCGTCGGCCTGATCCTGAGCGGCGGCAATATCGATTTTGATCTGTTTCGTAATTGGATCGCGCCGGAAGCCGCCGTCGTGCGCAGGATGGCGGTGTGAGCATGGCGACCTGCGCACCACAAATACAGGCGTCATCGTCCGGCTTGACCGGACGAACCAGTACGCCGCGGCCTCTCGATCGATTTGAGACGCCGGCGATTGCTGGATGCCCGACGTTGCGGGCATGACAATGGAGAATGACAAGGGAACGACTATGAACCAGCCCGCATCGGCCTACTTCCTGGAAGAGCGTCACGATCCGAACGAGTCGCACACGCTTTCCGTTCTCGTGCAGAACGAACCCGGCGTGCTCGCGCGCGTGATCGGGCTGTTCTCCGGCCGCGGCTACAACATCGAAAGCCTCACCGTTTCCGAAACCGAAAGTCAGAAACATCTCTCCCGCATTACCATCGTTACCACGGGGACGCCGATGGTGATCGAGCAGATCAAGCACCAGCTCGACCGCATGGTGCCGGTCTATCGCGTCGTCGACATGACGATCACCGGCCGTTCGATCGAGCGGGAACTGGCGATGGTGAAAGTGCGCGGCGGCGGCGACCACCGCGTCGAGGCACTGCGGTTGGCGGATGCGTTCCGCGCCCGCGTCATCGACGCCACGATCGAGAGCTTTGTGTTCGAGATCACAGGCAATTCGGCGAAAATCAGTCAGTTCATCGACCTGATGCGCCCCCTCGGCCTTGTCGAGGTGTCGCGCACCGGCGTTGCCGCAATCGGACGCGGGCCTGAAGGGATGTGAAACATGCTGGCGCGGGACTGGTATTACAATCAAAGACGGCAACTCGGGCTCGATACGGCGGTCGCCTCGATCTACGACCGGCATGACGACAGCGACCACCGCGCTCGCGCGGCGCTGACCATGCTCGGCGTGCAGAAGGGCTGGCGGGTGGCCGATATCGGCTGCGGCAACGGCGTGCTGGCCTGCGAGGCGGCGCTGATGGGCGCCGAAGTCGACGCGATCGATATCTCGCCGGCAATGCTGGCGCTCGCCAACATCCAGGCCCGCGACCGCAGGGTGGCGATCCGCACCCAGCCGGCCGGCATGCTGAGCTTCGCCTACCAGCCGAATTCCTATGACCTCATCGTCAGCGAGTTCACGCTGCATCATCTGCCTGACTTCTGGAAGGCGGTGGCGCTGACGCGGATCCATGCGGCGCTGAAGCCCGGCGCCAATTTCTACCTGCGCGACATCGTCTTCGTCAGCATGCCCGACGGCGCCGAACGCAGTATCGAACAGTGGGCGGACTTTTCGATCAAGAACCACGATTTCGAGCGCGATAGCGTGGTCACCCATATGCGCGACGAATATTCGACCTTTGGCTGGGTGATCGAGCGCATGCTGACCGATATCGGCTTCACGCTGGAATCGGTCGACTATCACGCGCCCCTCCACGGCACCTATATCCTGCGCAAGCCCAAGCCCGACCAACCGAGCTAAGAAAAACCAGCAGAGCGAACAACGAACAGAGCTACAAAAATGAAACCTGCGGGACAGTCCCGCGGTGCTGTCGGTACCGTTCGTCGGTCCGCCGGAATCGTCACCGTCGTCGGCGGCATGGCCAACGTGTCGCCGTCGAAGCGTTCTCGGGTCTCAAAAGAACAGATCCAGCAAAAGGTCGCGTGAGGCCTGCATGTCGCACTCGCTTCTGATCGCCTTTATCATGTTCGCCACCGTGATGTTCTTCACGCCGGGTCCGAACAACATCATGCTGCTCTCGTCGGGGCTGACCTACGGCTTCCGACCCACCATCCCGCACATCATGGGCATCACGATAGGCTTTGCCTTCATGGTCGGCGCGGTCGGCCTTGGGCTCGGGACCATCTTCATCGCCTATCCGGTGCTGCAGACGATCCTGAAATATATCGGAGCGGCCTACCTGATCTACCTGGCCGTCCATATCGCGCTGTCGAAGCCGCCTTCTGCGGAGGCCGATGACCGCGGCGGCCACCCGATGACGTTCTGGGGCGCGGCCATGTTCCAGTGGGTCAACGCCAAGGGCTGGGTCATGGTGATCGGCACCATCACCGCCTATGCGGCGATCGCAGCCTATCCCTGGAACATCGCCATCCAGGTATCCCTCAGCCTGTTTCTGGGGGTCCTGTCCTGCACCGCCTGGGCCCTGTTCGGATCAGCGCTGCGGCCGGTTCTGACCTCCCGGCGAGCGGTCCGGGCCTTCAACATTGTGATGGCGGTGCTGCTGCTGGCCTCCCTCTATCCGGTCTTCATGGACGCATGATGCGGCATCGCGCCATGCATAAACGGGTTTCCTTTGAAGCGGAAAATGCTCTAGACAACGCCGGAAATTCGCGGGCAACCGGCGGTCTCTTCCACCCAAATGCCTGATTAACCGGCCGATTTTGGCCATCCATCGAGGAAACAACCATGCGTGTTTATTACGATCGTGATGCCGACCTGAACCTGATCAAGGGCAAGAAAGTCGTCATCGTCGGCTACGGCAGCCAGGGCCACGCCCATGCGCTGAACCTGAAGGATTCCGGCGTCAAGGAAGTCGCCATTGCGCTGCGCAAGGGGTCGGCCTCGGCCAAGAAGGCGGAAGCCGCCGGCTTCAAGGTGATGGAAGTCGCCGAGGCCGCCAAATGGGCCGACCTCGTCATGATGCTGACGCCCGACGAACTGCAGGGCGACATCTACCGCGAACACCTGCACGACAACATGAAGAAGGGCGCGGCGCTGGTGTTCGCCCACGGCCTCAACGTCCACTTCAACCTGCTCGACCCGCGCGCCGATCTCGACGTGCTGATGATCGCCCCGAAGGGCCCCGGCCACACCGTGCGCTCGGAATACCAGCGCGGCGGCGGCGTGCCCTGCCTGATCGCGATCGCCAAGGACATCTCCGGCAACGCCCATGACCTCGGCCTGTCCTATGCCTCGGCGATCGGCGGCGGCCGCGCCGGCATCATCGAGACCTCGTTCAAGGAAGAGTGCGAGACCGACCTGTTCGGTGAGCAGGTGGTGCTCTGCGGCGGCCTGGTCGAACTGATCAAGGGCGGCTACGAGACGCTGGTCGAGGCCGGCTACGCCCCCGAGATGGCCTATTTCGAGTGCCTGCACGAGGTGAAGCTGATCGTCGACCTGATCTATGAAGGCGGCATCGCCAACATGAACTACTCGATCTCCAACACCGCCGAATACGGCGAATACGTCACCGGCCCGCGCATCGT
>DATCXE010000127.1:0-4168 GCA_036565985.1 Bradyrhizobium sp. | reverse complement strand
CGATCGAGCCAGTGCAGCGCGCCACCAAGCAGCGCGGCGGTAAGAAATCCGTTGTGACCGTGGCCGACATTGACGAACACCGCCGGGAAGGCGGCGGCGACCAGCAGGGTTTCCTGGCGCGGCAGGATGGCCCGGAGCGCGGCGAGGTAGGCCGCAAAGCTCGCGACCAGCCAGATCGCCAGCCCCCACGCGTAGGGAACGGCGGCGACGAGAACGGCAACCGCAAAGAAGAAGGGCGGATAGTGCCAGCCATAGAACGGCACCTCGCGGCCGTCGAACACCGCCTTCTCCGCCGCGTGCTGGAGCGCGGGGGCGTAGGCGTCGGCGGAACGACCCTGCCAGGTCAGTGTGCCTGCCGCATAGACGTTGGAAAAATCGGTGCCGATCGGCTGGCCGTTGCGGTCGATCAGGCCGTCGGAAACCGCGATCCATCCGGCGAATACCAGGACCGAGAGGCCGAGCAGGATCAGGCTGTAGGCGCGCATCCGCGCGGCCGTCAGCCATTCGCCGGTTCGCAGCCCTTGCCAGATATGAGTCATTTCACCGCGGAATTTTTACGAATATTGCGCCGTATTGCTCCGACCGTACCGATCCCGCTTTAACGGTTCCCTAAAGTTTGGCCTTCCCCGGCCAAGCTTCTTGCGGTGCAGCGCGCAGCGTCCTAGGGTGCCCCGATCCCATCAGAAAGAGTCGTGAATTTCAGTGTTCACGACGTTTGCCAGGAGATGATGATGCCCTTCCTGTCCGCCTCGCTCGCCCGTGTGAAGCCGTCCGCGACGATCGCGGTCACGGATAAAGCACGCGCGCTGAAAGCGGCGGGCCGCAACGTCATTGGCTTGGGCGCCGGCGAGCCGGATTTCGACACGCCCGCCAACATCAAGCTGGCCGCGATCCACGCCATCGAAGCCGGCAAGACCAAATACACCGATGTTGGCGGCATTCCCGAGCTGAAGGAGGCGATCATCGCCAAGTTCCAGCGCGAGAACGGCCTGACCTACAAGCCGAACCAGGTCATCGTCGGCACCGGCGGCAAGCAGGTGCTCTACAACGCGCTGATGGCAACCCTCAATCCCGGCGACGAGGTGATCATCCCGGCGCCGTACTGGGTGAGCTATCCGGAAATGGTTGCGCTCGCCGGCGGCGAGTCGGTGCCTGTGGTGTGCCCCGCCTCCAATGGCTTCAAGCTGCAGGCCGCGGATCTGGAGAAGGCGATCACAGCGAAGACCAAGTGGATCATTCTCTGTTCTCCGTCGAACCCTACCGGCGCCGCCTATACGCGCGCCGAGCTGAAGGCGATCACCGACGTGCTGGTGAAGCACCCGCATGTCTGGGTGATGACCGACGACATGTACGAGCACCTGGTCTATGACGACTTCCAGTTCGCCACGCCCGCGCAGGTCGAGCCGAAACTGTACGACCGCACGCTGACGGTGAACGGCGTGTCGAAGGCCTATTGCATGACCGGCTGGCGCATCGGCTATGCGGGAGGTCCCGCAGAACTGATCAAGGCGATGGCGACGATCCAGTCGCAGTCGACCTCGAACCCGTCGTCGATCGCGCAGTGGGCATCGGTGGAGGCGCTGAACGGTCCGCAGGATTTCATCCCCGTGCACAACAAGGTGTTCAAGGAACGTCGCGACCTCGTGGTGTCGATGCTGAACCAGGCCAAGGGCATCGAGTGCCCGCGGCCCGAAGGCGCGTTCTACGTCTATCCGTCCTGCGCCGGCACCATCGGCAAGACCTCGCCTTCCGGCAAGGTGATCGAGAACGACGAGGACTTCGTCACCGAGCTCTTGGAGAGCGAAGGCGTCGCCGTCGTGCAGGGCTCGGCGTTCGGGCTTGGACCGGCGTTCCGGATTTCCTACGCGACCAAAACCTCCGATCTCGAAGACGCCTGCAAACGCATCCAGCGTTTCTGCGGCAATTTGCGATAGGGCGTTTTGGGCGGAGAGGTTCTGTTTCGCCTCAAGAAACACGTTTCGTAAAGCCGCGTATCAAACATCTTTCATGGGAGGCCCGCGTAAGCAGGCCTCCCTTTCTTGCGATTGAATTCGTCATTCCGGGGCGATGCGCAGCATCGAACCCGGAATCTCGAGATTCCGGGTTCACGCTGCGCGTGCCCCGGAATGACGCTTGAGCCTCGAGCCTGGGCAAATCTGGCACGGCCCATGATGTTGTGGCATAGGAACCCGGTAAGCCGCGGACGCGACGCTTTCGTTGTTCTTTGCCTGCATCATTTTTTAGCCGGAGATTGCTTCATGGTTCGTCCGTTCATTGTTGCCGGTGCCGCCCTTGGCATGTTGGTCGCCTCTGTCGGAGCGGTGAGCGCGCAAGCCCCGCAGCGCGTGCAGGTCGGCGTGCTGGAGTGCCGCGGCGGCGCCAGCGTTGGTTTCATCGTCGGCTCCGTGACCAATCTTGGTTGCGTGTTCCGCGCCGACGGCGCGCCCGAGGATCGCTATGTCGCCACCATCCGCAAGGTTGGCCTCGATCTCGGCATCACCGAGGAATCGGCGCTGGCATGGGGCGTGTTCGCGCCGGTGGCGCGGCTCGGGCGGGGCGATCTTTCCGGCGACTATGTCGGCGCGCAAGGCAGCGCGACGCTCGGCGTCGGCGTCGGCGGCAATGTGCTGGTCGGCGGCTCCGCGAATTCGATCGCTTTGCAGCCGCTCAGCGTGCAGGGCCAGGTCGGCGTCAGCATTGCTGCCGGACTGGAAAGCCTGGAACTCCGGCCGGGGCGTTAGCCCATCTCCTCGTCATTGCGAGCGAAGCGAAGCAATCCATTTATCCCCGTGTAGAGACGTGGATTTCTTCGCTCTGCTCGCAATGACGGAGCGAGAGCACCGACTGCTCCCACATCGCAGCGCAGCGAAGTTTTTCCTGCTTGCCAAAATCTCGGGACAGGCGGAGCATCAGTGCCGCCGACCCAATCAAGGGCCGAGCTCCAAAGATTAAGGAGGCGGCAATGGGACAAGACGTCAGAAGTCCCCGTGGCCCACGGTGCATTGCGCTGGTGGGCCCTTTCCAAAGCGGTAAAACCACACTTCTGGAAGCGATACTGGCGCGAACGGGCGCCATCAGGAATGCCGGCAGCGTCGATGCCGGAACTTCGGTCGGCGATTCCAGCCCCGAGGCGCGGAACCACAAGATGGGCGTGGGCCTCTCCGCCGCCACGACCACTTTCATGGGCGACAGTTACACCTTTATCGATAGTCCCGGCTCCATCGAGTTCGCGCATGACATGCGCGCCGCGTTGCCTGCGGTCGATGCCGCGGTGGTGGTCTGCGAGGCGGACGAGAAGAAGCTGCCGCAACTGCAGATCATCCTGCGCGAGTTGGAGGACCTCGGCATTCCCCGTTTTCTGTTTCTGAACAAGATCGACCGCGCCAACAAGCGCATCCGCGAGACGCTCGCCACCCTGCAGCCGGCCTCGCGCGTGCCGCTGGTGCTGCGGCAAATTCCGATCTGGAACGGCGATCTGATCGAAGGCTTTGTCGATCTCGCGCTGGAGCGCGCCTTCGTGTACCGCGAGCACAAGCCCTCCGAAATCGTTGCGCTGGAAGGCGGCAATCTCGACCGCGAGAAGGAAGCGCGCTTCTCGATGCTGGAAAAGCTCGCCGATCACGACGATGCGCTGATGGAGCAGTTGCTGGAAGACATCCAGCCGCCGCGCGACGCGGTGTTCGACGATCTCGCCCGCGAACTGCGCGAGGGCCTGATCTGCCCCGTGCTGCTCGGTTCGGCGGCGCGCGAGAACGGCGTGCTGCGGCTGATGAAGGCGCTACGCCATGAAGCGCCCGGCGTGGCAGATACCGCGAAGCGCCTCGGCGCGTCCTCGCAGAAGGATGCGCTGGCCTATGTGTTCAAGACCATGCATTTGCAGCACGGCGGCAAGCTGTCGCTGGCCCGGATGCTCGCCGGCCATCTCGACGACGGCGCGACGCTGCAATCCTCCTCCGGCGAAGCCGGGCGGGTTTCCGGCATCCTCGCCGTCAACGGCGCGCACGACACCAAGCGGGCCGCAGCCGAGGCAGGCGAGACGATCGCACTCGGCAAGCTCGACGCGATCAAGACCGGCGATACGCTGTCGAGCGGCAAGACCGCGCCGGCGGCGCGGTTTTGCCGCTCGACAGCGTATCGCCGGTCTTGATGGCGTCGAGCTTGCCGAGCG
>DATCXE010000395.1:0-3353 GCA_036565985.1 Bradyrhizobium sp. | reverse complement strand
CCTCAGCCTGCTGGCGCGATGGCTGCCTCTCCGCTGATGGCGCGGTCCAGTGCGTCGATCAGGACCTGAATTTCGATGAATTTGTTGCGGGCGCGCTCGGCCTTGTCGCGGTCGAATGGCGCGGCCAGCACCTTTGCATGCGCGTCCCGGTCTTCGGTCATGCGCGCACGGGCTTTCTTCAGCGTTTCAAGTCGTTCGCTCATTCTGGCTTCTTTCAATGGAGGGATTGGCGCCACGCCGTCTGCGCGAATCACAGCGTACACCGATTGCAGCCACCGCCGCCATTTGATCGATAGCGCGCTACCGCCTTCATCGCGTCACGCATTACGTCCGCATCCGCCGGAACCGGGAATCCCGAAAAGCGCAGTGTTTTTCGATTCATACGGTAGAACTACGGACCACATATCACTTCGCTGCCGCATTACATCCGCGAAATGTCCACATCCCGCTTCTATCCGACCAGCCATCACACACAACGGATGGAAGTTTATGCGATATCTTGTCGCCGCCGTGATTGCTGTGTTTGCCATCACCGTGGATCTCGAAAGTTCCAGCAATCAGTCGATCTGGGCTGAACCTTCTTTCACCATCGCCGCCGCACAAGCTGAACCTGCGAAGGTCAGCACGGATTCCGACAATGGAGCCGTCACTGCCGCAGTCGAGCCGCCTTCGGAATCGGGCGCAACGGAAATCAGCGCCGTCGCGCAGGACGAGAAGCCGACGCAGGCCGACGACGCCGTGCCTGCCTCGGCCTCGATCGACGTCGAACCTCAGTCATCCGATCCGATCTGCGAAGCGGTGAAGAGCGCCGCGGAGGAGCACAACATCCCGATCGGATTCTTCGCGCGCCTGCTCTGGCAGGAGAGCAGGTTTCGCGCCCGAGAGGTTAGTTCGGCAGGCGCGCGGGGCATCGCGCAATTCATGCCCCAGACCGCCGTCGAGGTGGGGTTGAAGGATCCGTTCGATCCATTCCAGGCGATACCTGCATCCGCGAAATTCCTGCGGAAGCTCTTCGATCAGTTCGGAAATCTGGGCCTGGCGGCGGCGGCCTATAACGCGGGCGGCGGCAGGATCGAAAGATGGCTTTCACGCCGGAGCACACTGCCAAAGGAAACGCGCGACTACGTCGTGATCATCACCGGCCACAAGGCCGAGGCCTGGACGGATGAGGAGAATACCGTCCACATGCCGACCGATCTGCCGCCCAAGGCCCCATGCGAGGGTGTCGGCGGCCTTTCAAGGAAAGACGAGGTCGCCGAGATCCCGGTCGATCTCACTCCTGCCGCCAGCGCGATGGTGCGAAAGGCGGAAGCAGACGACGCTGAAGAAAAAAGGAATGAAGCCGCCAGGAAGCTGCGCCTTGCTGCAAGCCAGATCGACCGTACAGCCGCGGCGTCCCGCAAGATCAAGGGCCGGACAGTCGTGATGGCGACAAAGGCGGCACGCAAGCTCGGGAAACGAGCCGTCGTACGCTTCGCGTCGGCTCCCGGAGGCCGGGCAAGATAATCGCAAGCAGCGCGGGAGTTGCCGGTCCCGCCCCAAATCATCCGCATACGAAAAAGCCCGCATCGCTGCGGGCTTTTTGCTTTGCCGGCTTCGTCTTACCAGCCGCGGTAGCCGCCGCTGCCGAAGCTGAAGGTGACGCCGGGGCCGCCGCCGTAATAGCGCGGTCCGCCGTAATAGCCGTGCGGACGCGGGGCGTAGTAGCCGTAGCTATTGTGATGCGGCCGGTGATGACGGTGGCCCCAGTGGCGATGATGGTGGTGGTGATGTCCTCGCCAATGCCCATGACGCTTGCGCGAACTGATGTCGGTCGAGGATTGGGTGACACCAGGCGAGGTCTTTGCCTTCACCGAATTATCGGCAGCGTTGGCGACGGAACCTCCCATCAGCGCAGCCGCGCCGACGGCAAAAAGGATAGCTAGCTTCTTCATTATCGAACTCCATCTACGTGTTGAGTTTAACCGCCCGATGGAGGTGACGTTCCGGCATGCGACATTAAGGCCCGCGGCAGCGGCCTGAACGAACGTTCATGAAAATTAACGGATGAGTTGCTGCCGCAGGAAACGTATCCGCTATTGCGGCAGAGCCGGTGCTGCAAAGCCGTGCTTCGCCAGCGTACGCTGGCCCTCCGCCGAAAGGATGAAGAGTGCGAGTTTGTACGCGGAAGGCGAAGCGCCGTTCACGACGGTCAGCCCGTAATCGGCGCCAACCGACAATTCGTCCGGCAATTGCACGATCTGCTGCGCGGGACTTTCCTGCTTTGCGGCTTGCGCATTGGTGCAGTAGGTGAGGAAGATATCGGCAGCGCCCTGCCCGATGATCCCGCCATAGACCGAGCGGCCCTGCGGCGCGGGCGGACTCGACGGGCCCCCGGTAAGCTGCAGCGCCTTCTTCTCGAGCGCAGCAAAGGCGCCGGGATTGATCGTCTCGGCGCGCTGGAACACTTCCCACGCGTAATCTCCCGACGGATCCGCCTTCGGCGTCGAGGTGCCGAGTTTCACCAGGGGATCGAGCATGCGGGCCAGCAGCGATGCTGAAGTTACTTCGAGGCCCGGCCGCGCCAGCGCGCAAAGCCTGTTGCGCGCGAACAGCACCACCGGGCCGCTGCGCTTTTCCGACGCCAGCGCTTGCGGATGCTCCATGTTGGCCGAGGCGAACACTTCGGCCGCGGTGCCCGCGGCAATCTCGTTCTTCAGCTGGCCGGACGGACCGAACTTCGCCTGCACCTTGGGCCCACCAGCGGCCTCGAAACCCTTTGCCACCTCGGTCAACGCGCCGCGCAAACTGCCGGCGGCGTGGAGCAGTACTGTTTCTTCCGCCATGGCCGAACCTGTCATGAACGCGAGAACCGCGAGCGCGAGTGAAAACGCCTTGCGCATCACGCGCCGGAGTCGCTGGCGTTGGGATAGAACAGCTGCTCGCCATTGATCTTGTAATCGGCGATGGCCTTCTGCCCTTCCGACGACCCCAGCCAGTCGATGAACTGCTGGCCAACATCCTTCTTGACGTTCGGGTGCTTCTCCGGGTTCACCAGCATGACGCCGTACTGGTTGAACAGCCGCTTGTCGCCTTCGACCGCAATCACGAGGTCGCCGCGGTTCTTGAACGACAGCCAGGTGCCGCGATCGGCGAGCACATAGGCGTTGGAGGCCGACGCGGTGTTCAGCGCCGCGCCCATGCCCTGCCCGATCTCCTTGTACCAGGGCCCCTTGTCCTTTGCGATGTCGACGCCGGCGACCTTCCAGAGGTTGATCTCGGCCTGATGCGTGCCTGATTTGTCGCCGCGCGAGATGAAATCGGCGCCCTTGGCCTTGATCGCGCCGAGTGCAGCGACAATGTCCTTCGATCCC
>DATCXE010000095.1:0-3451 GCA_036565985.1 Bradyrhizobium sp. | reverse complement strand
CAGCCGCCGTAGCGCTTGCCGAGATAGTCGGCGACGTCGGTCAGTTCGACCAGCTTGTCGACATAGATGTGCGGCGCATCGGAGAAGCCGATGATGACGTCCGGGCCGGCGCCCGAATTCGAGGTCACCGCGGTCTGCTGGTTGATGTCCTCCCAGCCGACGAAGTCGACCTTGACCTCGACGCCGGTCTCCTTGGTGAACTTGGCGCAATTGGCGCGGAATACGTCCTCGTCGGCCTGCACGAATCGCACCGGGCGCAGCATGCGCAAGGACGCGCCTTTCTCGATCGCGAACTTGGGGGCCGCGACGTCGGCGGCCTTGATGGCGGAGGTGGTCTGGGCCGAAGCGCCGGTCGCCGCCAGCGCGGCGGCGGAAACGCCAAGTGCCAACGCGTCACGGCGGGTGATGTTGGTCGTCATATCAAGAGCTCTCCCTGTTTTTCCTGTCCCCGGCGTTTCACCGCCGGTGAACCCATAGCCCTCGATTCCAGCGGGAACCGCGAGCTTTTCGCCTCTGTGATTGTTACGTCCTGCGGGCGCGGACCGTTCTCCGCTTCGCCCGAAGACGCCTTCCTGCCGTCCTAGCTGTTCGGACCGCGATCCATGCTGACAGGTTGCCAGCGACGAAGCGAGGTGTTTTGCAGCACCGACGGATTGACACAGCTTACCGGCCACATGCCCGACAAGACCAGTGACAATTCGTAGCCTACGCGGCGCTTGCGTGCTTCGTCAAAACGTGCCGATGCAGAGGCGACATGCGCGGTAAGCGTGACGTTTTCCATGGAAAGCATGGGGTTGTTGTGGGACGGCGGTTCCTTTTCCAGCACGTCCAGCGCAGCGTGGGAGATCCAGCCCTCCTGCAGCGCCTTGATCAGCCCTTCCTCGTCCACCGTCGCGCCGCGGCCGGTATTGATGAAGATCGCGCTCTTTTTCATCTGCCTGAAGTGCTTCTCGCCCAGCATGTGATGGACCTCGGGCCGGGCCGGGGCGTGCATCGACAGGAAGTCGGACTGCGCCAGCACCTCCGACAGCGTCGCCGGGACCACGCCGTGGTCGGAAATCAGCGTTTCCTGGATGAAGGGGTCGTAGGCGATCATGCGAAGCCCGAACGGGGCGGCGCGCTTGGCCACCGCGCGCGCGACGCGGCCGAACGAGATGAAGCCGAGCGTCTGCCCCATCAGTCGCGGAAGCTTCAGCAGCGCGGGACGGCCCTCGGACCAGCGCCCGGTGCGCACCATCTTGTCCTGCTCGACCAGCCGCCGGAAGCCCGCCAGCAGCAGCATCATGGCGTGGTCGGCGACCTCCTCGATGAAGGTGTCGGGGATGTTGGTGACGGGAATGCCGCGGGCGGTGGCGGCCTTGACGTCGACCGAATCGACGCCGACGCTGCCGAGCGTGATCACCTTGCAATTCTGCAAGGAGTCGATGATCGCCTTGGTGATCGGCATGCCCTTGGCGTAGATCGCGTCCGCGTCTTTCGCGGCGGCGATGAATTCGGCTTCATTGGCCGGCGCCTCGATGATCTCGGCCCCGATCGGATCGAGCGCTTCCTTCTCGTAGTCGTAGCCGCCGCCGGCGACCGTGAAACTCGCGCCTTTCGGCGTCACCACCCTGAATTTCGACATTTCTGCTCCCGATTTATCTTCGGTGTTGGTTTGAGGCGGCGGGCGCCGCCACGGTTGCTTGACCGCGATTTCCCCTTTTACGCGACCTGATTGTCATTCGCCACAATCAAAGGTTGCTTTATCCAATAAAAACACGGACTTGCACCGTCTTCGTAACAAACCGCTAAAGGGTCTCACGATACCGTGCGCCAATCGCTCGACCAGATCGCACGTCCTTTTCCGGAGATCCACTGTGAAGCTGACCAATCTCAAGATCACCCCCAAGCTCGGCATTCTGGTGGGTATAACCTTGCTCGGCCTCTGCGCCGCCGGCGTCCTCGCAGGCTATTTGATGCAGCGCGAGATGCTGAACGGGCGCGTCGAACAGACCAGGGCGATCGTCGACATGGCGCGCAACATGGCGCTCGGGCTGCAGAAGCAGGTCGAGGCAGGCCAGTTGACCAAGGAAGCGGCGATTGCCGACTTCAGCAAGCGAGGCAACACGCTGATTTTCGACAACGGCAACGGTTACGTGTTCGCCTACACCATGGATGGCATAGCCGTGCTGGCGCCGGTCCCGGCGCAGATCGGCCAGAACCGCATGGACGTCGAAACCGCCGGCCGGAAGCTCGTGCGCGAGCTGCGCGACGGCATTGCCAGGGATGGCCATGTCACGCTGCGCTACGAATATCGCAAGCCCGGCAGCGAGGAACTGATTCGCAAGTTCTCCTACGCGGTGCCGATCCCCGGCTGGAATATGTTCGTCGGCACCGGCGCCTATCTCGACGACCTCGACGCCAGGATGAAGCCGCTCGCGTGGCTGCTCGGGCTCGCCATTCTCGGTATCGCGGTGGTGTCGGGCAGCATCGCCTGGATGATCGGCCGCAGCATCTCGAAACCGCTCGGTGAACTCGGCGCCCGCATGCAGGATATCGCCGAGGGCAAGCTGGACGGCGCCATTCCCGGCATCGGCCGCGGCGACGAGATCGGCGCAATGGCCGCGACCGTGCAGATCTTCAAGGACAACGCGGTGCGCATCCGCGGGCTCGAACAGAAGGAAGCCGAGGTGCAGGCGCGCGCCGCGGCCGAGCGGCGGGCGGCAATGGAGAGTATCGCCAGCGATTTCGAACGCAGCGTGACCGGCATCGTCCGTTCGGTATCGACGGCCGCCGCCGGCATGCAGACCACGGCGCAGTCGATGACGGCAACCGCCAGCGATGCCAGCGCGCGGGCGGCGACCGTCGGCGCGGCGTCGCAGCGTTCGTCGGACAATGTCGGCACGGTGGCGTCCGCTGCGGAAGAGCTTTCCAGTTCGGTCACGGAAATCTCCCGCCAGGTGGCGCGTTCCAGCGAGATCGCCAGCAAGGCGGTGAGCGATGCCGAGCGCACCAACGCCACCGTCGGCGCGCTCTCGACCGGCGCCGAGAAGATCGGCGAGGTGGTGAAGCTGATCCACTCGATCGCCGCGCAGACCAACCTGCTGGCGCTCAACGCCACCATCGAAGCGGCGCGCGCCGGCGATTCCGGCCGCGGCTTTGCCGTCGTGGCGTCTGAAGTGAAGGCGCTCGCCAACCAGACCGCGAAGGCGACCGAGGAAATCTCTTCGCAGGTGGCGACCATGCAGGCTTCCACCAGCGAAGCCGTGGCCTCGATCGGCGGCATCACCGAAACCATCTCGCAGATGAGCGAGATCACGGTCTCGATCTCGACCGCCGTCGAGCAGCAGGGCGGCGCCACCCGCGAGATCGCCCGCAACATCCAGTCGGTGGCGGCCGGATCGAACGAGATCTCCACCCATATCGGTGGCGTCACCACGGCGGCGACCGCGACCGGCAAGGCGGCGTCCGA
>DATCXE010000352.1:0-3737 GCA_036565985.1 Bradyrhizobium sp. | reverse complement strand
TCGTATAACGGGTTCGCGTCCTGCGGCACCGCGGGAACGCTGGTCCGGTTCGGCGGCGCGCTGACGCGTTGCGCCTCGACGAACGCGCTCAGGATCGCAAGCGCCAGATCGGCGTGATGGGTTTCGACCGGCGTATCCAGCCAGTCCGGCAGTTCGCGCAGGCGCGACAGCGCGCAATGCCATTCGCTATCATCATAGGCGAGGCGGCGAACCTGCCATTGCGGCAGTTCAAGGTCGATCAGCGCCAGTGCCGCGTCGGTCCACGCGCCCGACTGAATCAGCCGCTCGATGCGGTCGGTCTTGATGCTCTGCCCGAGCGAGGGAAAACGCCGGCAGGTCTGGCGAACGATATCGGCCATGAACTCGGCTGTGACTGCACAGGCTTCGCGAAGTCGATCGCCGAGGTCGGCGGATGGATTTTCCAGAAGTAGTGACATGGCGTCACCTCGTATCGATCGCGGCCGGGAACGTTGGCCGCATGGCGAAGATGGCCAGATCGCCATTTGAAAGCGAGATGAAGTGAGGCGCTGAGAAATAGAGATTTCATAAAGTAGATCCCGGTCGTCCCTGCGAACGCAGGGACCCATACCGCGTTGCGCTCTCGATAAGGCGGAGTGGCTGACGACCTTCGCAAAACTGGTTTCGGTGGTTATGGGTCCCTGCGTTCGCAGGGACGACCGTGAGATTTTTATGGAATTCCTATAACTTTCCTGACCTTCCCGCCTCGAAAACCTATGCACACGGTGGCACCTCAGCCCCTGCAAACGCGGTAGCCGCACCTTCGGCTCGCGGTTCACGTCGCAGAGGAACATCCCATGCTGGATATCGTCATGCTGGCGCTCGGCCTCGGCTTCTTCGTGGCGGGCATCGGCTACGCCTATGCCTGCGAACGGCTGTAACGGAGCAAAGCCATGATCTTCGATTATTCGCTCGCCGGACTCGTGTCGCTGGGCCTGCTGTTTTACCTGACCTACGCGCTGCTGCGGCCCGAGCGCTTCTGAGGGCGCCATGATCACTCTGGTCCAGGTCGTCCTGGCGTTCACCGTCACCTCGGCGCTCCTGATTGCGCTCATTCACCTGTTGCTGCCTGCAAGAAAATTCTGAAGGGTTTCCGACAATGACCGTCATCGGCTGGATTCAAATTCTTTTGTTCTGCGCGATCGTGGTCGCACTGGTCAAACCGCTCGGCTGGTACATGACCCGCGTCTTCAACGGCGAGTTCACCTTTCTTTCCCCGGTGCTGCGCCCGGTCGAACGCGGGCTCTACTGGATCGGCGGCGTCGATGAAAGACGCGAGCAGCATTGGCTGACCTATGCGGTGGCGATGCTGTTGTTCCATGTCGGCGGCTTCCTCATCATCTATGGGCTGATGCGGCTGCAGGCGCTGTTGCCGCTCAACCCGCAGGACCAATCCGCGGTCGCCCCGGACCTTTCCTTCAACACGGCGGTTTCCTTCATCACCAACACCAACTGGCAGAACTACGGCGGCGAAAGCACGCTGTCGTACCTGACGCAGATGGTCGGCCTGACGCACCAGAATTTCCTCTCGGCTGCGACCGGCATCGCGCTCGCGGTAGCGCTGATCCGCGGCTTCTCCCGTTCCTCGATGCGCACCATCGGCAATTTCTGGGTCGATGTGACGCGCGGCACGCTTTATGTCCTGCTGCCGATCTGCATCGTCTACGCGCTGTTTTTGGTCTGGCAGGGTATACCGCAGACCCTTGGGGCTTATGTAGAGGCCACGACGCTGGAAGGCGCTAAGCAAACGATCGCGGTCGGCCCTGTCGCGTCGCAGGTCGCAATCAAGATGCTGGGCACCAATGGCGGCGGCTTCTTCAATGCCAACGCCGCGCATCCCTTCGAAAATCCGACTGCGCTGTCGAACTTTGTGCAGATGATCTCCATCTTCGCGATCGGCGCGGCGATGACCAATGTGTTCGGCCGCATGGTCGGTAACCAGCGGCAGGGCTGGGCGATCCTGGCCGTGATGGGCGTACTGTTCATCGTCGGTGTCGGCGTCACCTATTGGGCCGAAGCCAACGGTACCTCGACGCTGAGCGCGCTCGGGCTGACCGGCGGTAACATGGAAGGCAAGGAAGTCCGCTTCGGCATCATTGCATCCTCGCTGTTCGCGGTGGTCACCACCGCCGCCTCCTGCGGCGCGGTCAACGCCATGCATGACTCGTTCACCGCGCTCGGCGGCATGATCCCGCTGATCAACATGCAACTAGGCGAAGTCATCGTCGGCGGCGTCGGTGCCGGCCTCTATGGCATGCTGCTGTTCGTCGTGCTGGCGATCTTCGTCGCCGGCCTGATGGTCGGCCGCACCCCCGAATACGTCGGCAAGAAGATCGAGGCGCGCGAGGTCAAGATGGCGATGCTTGCCATCCTGGTGCTGCCCCTGATGTATCTCGGCTGGACGGCGGTTGCCGTGGTGCTGCCATCGGCGGTGGCGTCAATGGCCAACTCCGGCCCGCACGGCTTCACCGAGGTACTCTACGCCTTCACGTCCGCGACCGGCAACAATGGCTCGGCCTTCGCGGGCCTGACCGGCAACACCTTCTTCTACAATCTGACGCTCGCCACTTCGATGTTCGTCGGCCGCTTCTTCATGATCGTTCCGGCCATGGCGATTGCGGGCTCGCTGGCGGCGAAGAAGTCCATCCCTCCCTCGGTCGGCACGTTCCCGACCACCGGCAGCCTGTTCGTAGGCCTCGTCATCGGCGTGATCCTGATCATCGGCGGTCTCACCTTCTTCCCGGCGCTGGCGCTCGGGCCGATCGTCGAGCACCTCGCGATGAATGCCCACACTTTGTTCTGATCGATCTCTCTCCGGAGTTACGTCCATGGAAGCCATGAAACTGCAGAAGAAGGTGACGGCGTCGACAATGTTGGACCCGAAGATCCTGGTACCTGCGATCAAATCGGCCTTGGTCAAGCTTGATCCGCGGCTGATGGTCAGGAATCCCGTGATGTTCGTGGTCGAGGTCGTGGCGGCGCTGACCACGGTCATCTTCCTGCGTGACCTCGTCACCGGCGGCGCAAATCTCGGATTCACGTTCCAGATCATCCTGTGGCTGTGGTTCACGGTGCTATTCGCCAATTTCGCCGAAGCCGTCGCCGAGGGCCGCGGCAAGGCGCAGGCCGAGTCGCTGAAGAAGACCCGCACCGAGAGCCAGGCCAAGCTGCTCACGGGTTCGGACAAGACCTATCGCCTGGTGCCCGGCACCGCGCTCAAGGTCGGTGACATCGTCCTGGTCGAGGCCGGCGACAACATCCCCTCCGACGGCGAGGTGATCGAGGGCGTTGCCTCCGTCAACGAGGCCGCGATCACGGGTGAATCCGCGCCCGTGATCCGGGAGTCCGGCGGCGACCGTTCGGCGGTGACCGGCGGCACGCAGGTGTTGTCGGACTGGATTCGCGTCCGCATCACCGCGGCGCAGGGCTCGACCTTCATCGACCGCATGATCAGGCTGGTGGAGGGCGCCGAGCGGCAGAAGACGCCGAACGAAATCGCGCTCAACATCCTGCTTGCGGGGTTGACCATCATTTTCGTGTTCGCGACGGTGACGATCCCGAGCTACGCGGCCTATGCCGGCGGCTCGATCTCGGTGGTGGTGCTGGTGGCGCTGTTCGTTACGCTCATCCCGACCACCATCGGTGCGCTCTTGTCGGCCATTGGCATCGCTGGCATGGACCGGATGATCCAAGCCAACGTGATCGCCACGTCGGGCCGC
>DATCXE010000351.1:0-2380 GCA_036565985.1 Bradyrhizobium sp. | reverse complement strand
CGTCAGCGCAACGGCACGGCCGTTGCAGCCGGTCCAGCCATAGGCATTCGGCCCCAAGCGATGGATGCGCGGCAGGAAGTCCGCGGTCATCCCCACGTAGCCGTTCCAGACATGGTCGAAGGAGACCTCGCCGATCTGCGGCCACAGCCGCTGCAGCCGCTCGGTGACGCCCGCCTTGATCCGCTCCACCTTGTTGCCGGGGCCGAGCACGGCGCCGCCGGTGACGAGGCGGTTTCGCGCGTCATAGCGGGCGAAATAGAGTTCGCCATGGGTGTCCGACATCGCCTGCCGGCCGGGGATGATGGTCTTGCGGACATTGTCGGACAAAGGCTGCGTCGACATCTGCCAGGACAGCACCGGCATCACCTCGTGTGCTATTTCAGGCACCAGCGACTTTGAAAACTCGCCGCTATAGGCGTTGGTCGCCATGACAAGCGCACGGCCGGAAATTTCGCCCTTCGCGGTCTTGACCACCCAGCGGTCGCCACGGCGCTCGAAACTCTCCGCCGGCGACCGCGCATAGATGCGGGCGCCGAGACCGACCACGGTGCGCGCCAGCCCGCGCGCCAACGCGAGCGGATTGATGTGGCCGCCGGTCCTGTTCCAGAAGCCGCCGAACCACGCATCGGAGCCCGTCATGTCGCGGACCTGCTCGCGCGACAGCAATTCGACCGGCGCGCCGAACTTCGACCATTGCCGCACGCGGCGTTCGGCGATCTTGATGCGGCCTGGCGAATGCACCGGCTGTACCCAGCCGGCCTGCTCCCCCTCCGCGTCGATGTTGTAACGCCGTGTCAGGTCGAACAGGTAGGAAGCGCTGTCGCGCAGCATGCCGACAAAGCGTTCTCCCGCCTCGCCGTGCTTTGCAATAATGTCCTCCGGATCGGGCCGCGACAGCGTCGGGATCACCTGGCCGTTGTTGCGCCCCGAGGCGCCCCAGCCCGGCTCCGCGGCCTCGACAATGGCAACATCGATACCCGCCTCGCGCAGATGCAGCGCAGTGGAAAGGCCGGTGAAACCGGCGCCGATCACGATCACATCCGTCTGCTGCGTTCCGGTCAGTTCGGGCAAATCAGGCCCCGATGGCGTCATCGCCGCCCACAGGGACTCGGGCCAGCGGACGTTGCTCGTATTCATCGGTATCCTTTCTTGCAGCCGGCTTATCCTTGCGGGGGCCTTGTCGTTCTGCTTAGTTTAGTTCGCCCATAAAGCCGAAGGAAACAAGAGAGTGGCACTGAAAAACGTCATCGGAATCGATCACGCCGTGGTCATGGTGAAGGATCTCGACAAGGCCGCCGAGAACTACAAGCGGCTCGGCTTCACCGTGTCGCCGCGCGGCACCCACAGCGCCCATATGGGCTCGGGCAACTACACCATCATGTTCGATCCTGACTATATGGAATTGCTCGGCGTGCTGACGCCGACAGAACATAATGCTCCGGCGCGGGCATATCTTGAAAAGAACGGCGAAGGCATCGAGCGCATCGCATTCACCGCTGTGGATTCAGCCGAAGGCGCGGAAGAAATTCGCGCACGCGGCTATCCGCCGGTCGGCCCCACCGATTTCGAACGGCCGGTGACGATGCCCGATGGTTCGGTTTCCTCCGCGAAGTTCCGGACCTTTCAATGGCCGACGGCGGAAGCGCCGGGCGGCGTCCGCATCTTCGCCTGCCAGCACAAGACGCGCGAGACGGTCTGGATTCCCGAACTGATGAGGCATGCCAATGGCGCCAGGCGCCTGAAGCAGGTGCTGATGGTCGCGCCCGAGCCTGCGAAGGAAGCCGCGCATCTGGCCAGGATGATCGACCGCGACGTTCGCAACGAACCGGACGGCGCGGTCGCGGTGCCATCGGGCGGAGACCGCGCCGACTTCGTGTTCCTGACGAAGGATCAACTCGGCAAGCGTTATCCCGGCGTGTCGCTGGCCGGCCTGCCCGAACGCGGCGGCGCTGGGCTCGTGATCGCGGCCGATGTCGCAGCAGCGGAGAAGGCGCTGGGCGCTGCAGGCGTGAAGAGCGCAGGCGGCATTGTCGTGCCGCCAGCCGAGGGCAACGGCACGATGCTCGCTTTCGTCAAGGGGTAGGCAGTCTCAAGTGTACCGGGCGCGATGCCGCGTGAAACGCTGCTTCGCAGAACCGGGATCTGGCTGCCTTACGGCTCGATGGGCCCCGGCTCTGCGACGCACCACTTCGTGACGCGTCGCGTCCGGGACACGAGATGCATTTTCGGTGTGATCCCCTTTGTCCACTGCGGGACGCGCACCATGAGGTTTCCGATCACTCCGCAGGCGCGGCGACCGGTTCGGCATGTGCACTGTAAGCGACGCCTTCGCCGCTCTTCGCCAATGCGAACAGCCCCGCCGCCATCACCACATAGGCCA
>DATCXE010000124.1:0-2192 GCA_036565985.1 Bradyrhizobium sp. | reverse complement strand
TGCTCGGCACCGTCGGCGAACCGATCAATCCGGAAGCGTGGGAATGGTATCACCGCGTGGTCGGCGACGGACGCTGCCCGATCGTCGATACCTGGTGGCAGACCGAAACCGGCGGCATCCTGATCACGCCGCTGCCGGGCGCCACAAAACTCAAGCCGGGTTCGGCGACGCGGCCGTTCTTCGGCGTGGTGCCTGAAATCGTCGACGCCGAGGGCAAGGTGCTGGAAGGCGAAACATCGGGCAATCTCTGCCTCGCCAAATCCTGGCCGGGGCAGATGCGCACGGTCTATGGCGACCACGCCCGCTTCGAGCAGACCTATTTCTCGACCTACAAAGGCAAGTATTTCACCGGCGACGGCTGCCGCCGGGATGCCGACGGCTATTACTGGATTACCGGCCGCGTCGATGACGTCATCAACGTCTCCGGCCATCGCATGGGCACCGCCGAAGTCGAAAGCTCGCTGGTCGCGCACGCCAAGGTGTCGGAAGCCGCTGTCGTCGGCTACCCCCATGACATCAAGGGCCAGGGCATCTATGCCTATGTGACGCTGATGGCCGGCACCGAGCCGACCGAGGAATTGCGCAAGGAGCTGGTCGCCTGGGTGCGCAAGGACATCGGTCCGATCGCATCGCCCGACCAGATCCAGTTCGCGCCGGGCCTGCCGAAGACCCGTTCCGGCAAGATCATGCGCCGCATCCTGCGCAAGATCGCCGAGGACGAACCGTCCAGCCTCGGCGATACCTCGACGCTGGCCGATCCCGCCGTGGTCGACGACCTCGTGCAGAACCGGCAGAACAAGAAGGGCGCGTCGGCGTAGTCCGGCGGCAGATCCGGACTCGCATTTCCAGCTCCGCTCACGCGTTTGTCAGCGGCAATGCCTGACCACCGGGCGCTTCGGCGCCCGGTGTTGTTTTGGCGTCATTTACTTTGATTCGAACATTTCCTTTGCTCCCAACGACTAAATGAGTCTCGACGCCGGAGTGGAAACCGCCCGGTGAATACACGTGGTCAAAAATGCGTGGACGAGACGCGGGCCGACAAGCGGCTTGCACGATTTCTTGAGGGCCCCGGAAGGGGCGGGCGAGTGGGAGCAGATCATGTCGATGAGGATTGCGGTGGCGCTGGCCGCCACCATCGGTGCGAGTGTTGCGATGTCGTCGGGGGCGCAGGCGCGGCCGGAAATGGTCGATATCAACGGCGAATATGCGCCGGGCACGATCGTGGTGAAGACCCACGAACGGAGGCTTTATTTCATTCTCGATTCCGGCCGGGCCATGCGCTATCCGGTCGGCGTCGGCAAGGCCGGCAAGCAGTGGGCCGGCACCACCACCATCGACGGCAAATACCGTAACCCGGCCTGGTCGCCGCCGAGCGCAGTCAAGCGCGACAAGCCCAACATGCCCGACGTCATTCCCGGCGGCTCGCCGCGCAACCCGATGGGCGTCGCGGCGATGACGCTCGCCGGCGGCGAATACGCCATCCACGGCACCAACGTACCGGGCTCGGTCGGCGGTTTCGTCTCCTATGGCTGCATCCGCATGCTCAACGACGATATCACCGACCTCTATCAACGCGTCCCGATCGGCACGACGGTCACGGTCACGCACTGATCTCAAGATTGGCTTGAGGAGCCGCACGAAAGCGCGGCTCTTTCATTTCGGCAGTGCCTGAATTGTATTGGCGCACCAGCCGTTGCGGTGTCCGCCGCCATAGCTGCGGGCATAACCTCCGGTGAGCATCGCCGTCGAAACATTTTCGGTGCGCCGCGTCGCGACATCGGCGACGACGCGGCCGGCATATTTGTCCGGTCCGATGTTCGAGATCGTGACGCCGCCTTCGCCGAGAAGCGCGCGCAACGCCCCCGTCGCGACCTCGGCCATCTGCAGTTCCTGCGCGCACGCGGCTTTCAGCTCGGGCGCATCGATGCCGCGCAGGCGCACCCTTGTGCTGAGATCGAGGCCGGGCTCGAGGTGAACCCGCGCCTCGAACGTATCGCCATCGATGGTCCTGATGACATCCACGGCGTGACGCGTATCGGGGCTTCCCGACCGTTTCCAGATCGTCTCGGCATCGCGCGCCGCCTGGCTTTCGACCTGGTCTGACCACGGCAGGCTCACCCACCGGCGTACCGGCGTCATGGTGACGGCCACGACTGCGATCACGAACATCCACGGCAGCGCCGCCGACAGCC
>DATCXE010000343.1:0-4835 GCA_036565985.1 Bradyrhizobium sp. | reverse complement strand
GACGGCATCGTCGTCGGTGCCTGCATAGCCAGATGCGCCGCGAGAGCTTCCTGCGCGCTATCGGCGCGGACATAGGCAAAGGGCCGCATGTCACGCTTCCTTCATTTGAGGCTTGGCCTGCTTGATGGCGTCCACGATGTTGGGATAGGCCGCGCAGCGGCAGATGTTGCCGCTCATATATTCGCGGATCTGTGCGTCGGTCTCGGCGTGGCCCTCCTTCACGCAGGCGACCGCCGACATGATTTGCCCGGGCGTGCAATAGCCGCACTGGAAGGCATCGTGGTCGATAAAGGCCTGTTGCATCGGATGCAGCGCGCCATTTACGGCGAGGCCCTCGATTGTCGTCACCTCGTGGCCTTGCGCCATTGCGGCAAAGCTCAGGCAGGAGAGGACGCGTTTTCCGTCCATCATCACCGTGCAGGCGCCGCACTGGCCATGGTCGCAGCCTTTCTTGGTGCCGGTCAGTCCGACGTGCTCGCGCAATGCGTCGAGCAACGAGGTGCGGGCATCGAGCGCGAGCCGGTAATCGCTCCCGTTGATGTTCAAGGTCATGCTCACCGGCGCGCGCGGATCGGCAGGCCGGCGGGGCGCCGGCGTCGTTTCGGCGCGGGCGCGGTCAAGCAAAGTCACTGTCATGGTCGAGGCCATCGTCGTCGTGAGGAAATTGCGCCGGCTGAAGACGCCGTGCTGTGAAGGCGCCATGGTTCACTACGCCTCTTCAAGTTGCAGCGTTTCGTCCGCCGATCCCTGCTAGCCCCGGAAGCGATGGCGTGACTTGTGCGGGGAACGCCTCCCGCAAAAGGCGGTTCCTGGAAGCGCTCAAAATTGCTGCAAGGCGGAACTTTAGGTTGCGGCACACGCGCCCGGCGATGGAACCGCCGTCACTACCTGGCAGTTTCTATGCACGAGGTTCATCGTAATCAGAGGGGTCGACATGTCCGAGCATCCCAAATCCGACCAGCGCAAGCCGGAAAAGCAGAAGGAGCACGTGCAGGACGAGCGCGCCCGCATCGAGGACGAGGAAGACGAAGTTACCGTGAGTTCCGACGAAAGCTTCCCGGCCAGCGATCCGCCGTCATTCAATCCGGGCGTGACCGGCGCCGCCGATGGGAAGAAGAAAAAGCGGTAGTGACGGATTAGGCACTTACCCGAACGTCATGTTGAGCAATGCCTCGGCATTGCCGCAGAACAGCTTGCGTTCTTCCGCCTCGGGAAGTCCAAGCGCCTTCACCGTCTTGATGGTGGGGGCGATCGGGCCGAGCGGCGCGTCGGTAGCGAACACCACGTGGTCGACGCCGAAAAATTCCAACCCGCAGCGCGTCGCGTGCACGCCACCCCCGAACATGGCGGTATCGCCGTAGAAGTCGTGCAGGTAATCCATGTGCGGCCGCTTCAGCGACGAAAGCACCTGGGAGTAGTCCTCGTCCGATGTGCGGGCGCCCAGCATCTTCAGGCCCGGCCCGATACGACCGTCATAAAACGGAATCATACCGCCGAGATGGTGCGTGATGATCTTCAGTTTCGGATAGCGGTCGAGCAGCCCGCAAAACACCATCCGGAGCATCGCCACCGAGGTATCGTAGGGCCAGCCAAAGCACCACCACATTTCGTAGCGCGACTTCTTCTCTGCGGGATAGTCCGTCATTGCCGCGGTGCGCGCCGGATGGAGCCAGATAGCCGCGTCGAGTTCGGCGACAGTGGCGAAAATCGGATCGAACTTCGGCAAATCGAGCGGTTCGCCGGCGACGTCGGTGTACACAAGCACGCCACGCGCGCCGAGATCCTGGATCGCGCGCCGCGTTTCCGCCACCGAGCCTTCGACATCGGTCATGCACAATGCGGCGGCGAAGGTCGGGAACCGTTCCGGATGCTTGCGGCAGAGCTCGGCCATGCAATCATTGGCGATGCGCGCCAGCTCCATGCCGGCCGCCGGCGTGGCGATATTCTCGATCGGCGGATTGGGCAGCGAGATGACCTGCCGGTAGTCTCCGAACTCGTCCATCTCCTTAAAGCGGGCGTCGAGATCGAACAGCTTGGTGATGCTGCGCAGCCGTGGGCCTATGTCTCTGATTTTCGGCGCCACCCGGGTCATTTCCTGGAAGAAGCGGTCCGGATAGATATGGCAATAAATGTCGATAATCGTGCCGGCCATGGTCGCGTCCCTCTAGTCGTCCTGCGCGCGTGCACTTTTTAAATGCTTGAGCACCTTCGAGCGTAATTCCGTCTGTTGCTCCGGCGTCCATTTGCGGAAGCCTTCACCGGATTTGAACCCGAGCTTGCCTTCGGCCACCAATCCTTCGAGATAAGGCGAGGCGTTCGGGCGGCTATCGATCGCGGGCAGTACCGTTTTGTGGATCGCCAGCGTGAGATCTGTGCCGACCATGTCGGCATTCTCCAGCGGCCCCAGCACCGCCAGCCTGCGGCCGAACGCAGCCTTGATGACCTCGTCCACGGTTTCGGCGTCGCAAATGCCGTTTTCCACCAGCGCGATTGCCTCGCGCCACAGCGCGTGTTGCAGACGGTTGCCAATGAAGCCGGGTACGTCCTTCTTCACATGCGCCGGCTTCTTGCCGGCGTCGGCATGCAGCTTCATCGTGAATGCCACCGCCTGCGCGCTCGTCCACTCCGTCTCGATCACCTCGACCAGCGGCACCAAAAATGGCGGATTCCACCAATGAGTGCCGAGCGCGCGTTCTCGGCGCGCCAGCCCATGCATGATGGCGGTGATTGGAATGACCGAAGTGTTGCTCGCAAGGATAGTGTCGGGCCGCACGTGCTTTTCGATTTCCGCGAACAGCTTCTGCTTGAGGGCCAAGTCCTCGAGCACCGCCTCGACCACGTAGTCGGCCTCGCGCACGGCTTGCGCCAAGTCGCCGATCGGCGTCACGCGCTCGACCGCGCGCTCGTCGTCGCCGAGGTCTTTCAGGTTGGCAAGGATGCGCGCCTTGGCGCTGTCGAGCGATGCCTTGGCCGAGTCGAAGATCGTCACGTCGTGGCCGGCGAGCGCGAACACCTGGGCGATGCCGTGGCCCATCAGGCCGGCGCCGATCACCGCTATGCGCGCCTTCGCCATGGCCTATCCCGCCGTATAGCCGCCGTCGGCGTAGAGCACGTGGCCGGTGTAGAAATCCGACGCCTTCGACGCCAGGAACAGAAGCGGCCCCGCCAAATCTTCCGGCTCGCCCAGCCGGCCTTTCGGCACGCGGGCGAGGAAGCCCTTACGCACGGTCTGCGCCCGCTCGCTGTCCTCGTACATCCAGGCGGTGAGTGGCGAGCGGAAGACTGTCGGGCCCAGCGCATTCACGGTGATACCGGTCTCGCCCCATTCGCAACCGAGCGCCTTGGTGATGCCGTCCACCGCCGACTTGGAGGCGCAATAGGCGGTGTAGCCGGCCGGATGGCCAAGCAGCCCGCGCGCCGACGAAGTGAGGATCACCTTTCCGCCACGGCCCTGCTTCAGCATCTGTTTGCCGGCGGCGCGCGCCATCAGCCACGATTGGTTGACGTTGGCGTCCATCACGTCGAGGAAGTCCTCGACCTTCTGGTCGACGATTTTCGACACCTTGTTGAGCCCCGAGGCCACTACCAAAATGTCCACGCCGCCGAATTGATCGACCGCGGCGGCGACGATCTTGTCGCAGTTTTCTTCCGAACTCGGCCGCAGTGCGATGACCACGGTCTTGGCGCCGAGTGTCTCGCATTCGGCTGCGACTTTTTTGAGCGCGTCGGCGTTGCTCGCGGCCAGCACCACATTGGCGCCGGCGCCAGCCAGCGTCTTTGCCGCCAGTGCGCCGAACGCGCCCGACGCCCCGGCGACGATCGCCGTTTTGCCTTTGATGTCGAACAGCGAGAGAGGGTTTTTCGGGAAGGTATCGGGCATGGTGTCCTCTCGATTTTTTTTCATTATGGCCGGGCCTGTCCCGGCCATCTCGCTTATGCGGGCACTGTGCTCTCCTGAGCGGGGTCGCCGGGACAAGCCCGGCGACGACAAGTTGAATTATTTCGGCGGCGTCGCCACCGCGACCACGATCGAGCAGACCTCGTTGCCGCGATTGATGATCTCGCGCGTCTCGTTGGGCTCGATCACGCACGAATCGTTGGCTTTGAGCACCGTCTCTTTGCCGTTGACGATCACGGTCAGTTCGCCGGAGAGGACGAAATAGACCTTCTCCGGCGGAGAGGCGTCGGGACCGGCGCCGCCGCCCGGCAGGAAGTGGGAATAGCCGAACACCAGCCCCTTGGTGCCGCCGGCTTCCGCGCCGAACAGGCGCAGCGAAGTATAATTGCGATGGTTGGGCGCCTCGTAGGGCTTGGCGTCCGAAAAACGTTTGACGTGCATGAGGGTCTGCTCCACTTGGTAGGATCAATTCATCCCTGACATTTTATTTTGCGCATGATCTTTTCCGAAAACCGGTGTCCACTTTTCGGGACCATGCGCTAGAATTTACTCCCCTTTTCGATGCGGAATTTTTGTTTCGGATCGAGGATGGCGACCAGCCGCACGATGCAGCCGTCGCCGCGCTCCCAATTCCAGGGGAAGTAGGCGAAGGTGACGCGCTTGCCGGTGACCTTGTCGATGTCGCCGCCGACGTTCTCGATGCCCATGATGCCGTTCTTGAACAGGATGCGGTGCACCGGCTCCCATTCCGGAAAGTCGTCCTTCCAATCGCGGCCACCCGACCATTCCCGATATTCCTCGGCCAAATGAGGATGCAGCGGCCCGTTGCGCTGCGGACCGATGGCGGTCGCGAGCGGATGGTCGTTAGCCTGCGTGTCGTGGCCGACCACCTTGACCTTCTTCTTCACGAACCATTCGCCGGCCGAGGGCACGAAGC
>DATCXE010000321.1:0-12006 GCA_036565985.1 Bradyrhizobium sp. | reverse complement strand
TGGCGAGCCGCGAGGCCGATACGTCGACATCGACCGGCTCGGCCAGGATGCCCCAGGCGAGCCTGCGCTGCGACAGCACGTGCACGGCAACGGTGGTGACCGCGGCGGCCAGCGCCGAGGACGGTCCGGGTGCGGCATCCGCGGCGCGGCGGACCGCAGCCAGTTCGTCGCGCGAGACCTCGGAGATCAGTTCGGAAATCAGGTCGGCCTTGGAGGGAAAGTAGCGATAGACGGTGCCGGCCGCGACATTGGCGCGGACCGAAACCGGCGCGATCTGCACCGCGGCCATGCCGCCATCGGCCGCAGCGTCACGCGCCGCCGCCAGAATGGCGCTGCGCCGTGCCGCCAGCCGCTTTACCACCTGATGGGTTCGCCGATACACCATGGCGCGTTTTCCGTCCCTGGCGCGCCCCTTAGGCCCCGTAGGACTGCCAGAACGCACACATCTTCAACGTTTTGAGCGAAAAGACCGCTTGTCGCTTTGAAGAAGTGAACACCTATTCACGACGGATGACAAGATGGTTTTATGAAGGGCCAGCGTGATGAATAAAATGGCAGCGTGAGCAGACTACTCCGAGGGCGGCTTAAGCGCCGGCCGCAACCAGGGCTGGCACCGGCTCGCGCCGCCACCATGAGCCAGCGCGGGCGAGGATGAGACTCGAGACGATCAGCGTGGCACCGAGCCCCGTCGGCGTGGCCGTGAATATGTAGACGCCGATGAGAACAAGCGCGCCGCCAAGCGCCGGGAGTTCGTAGCCACGAAAGCCGGTCTTCAATCCGGCGCGGACGAGGAAGGCGACGGCGATGACGAGCACCATCATGTCGTACATGAAGAGATAGGGCGTGGTCAGCAGCGTCCCTGCGGCAAGAGTTGCAGCCTTCAATGTGTAGGGCATGCGACTTCGCCACATCAGCGCCACCACCACCGCTACGGACGCCGTGAGCACCCACTGGAACGCCCAGGCCAGTTGTTCGGTGCCGCCGAAATAACGCACCAGCGAGAAGATGCTCTGCAACTTCCACCATGTCGCCTTGCCCTCGGTCAGGAAGGCTTGCGAGAATCTCGGCATCCAGTGGAAGAACGCCAGCCAGCTCTCGGTGCCGAAGGCGAGCCAGGAAACGAAAGCCATCGCAGTCGCCGTCACCGCGGCGCTGACGAACACGCGCCAATGTCCGGCTGCGATCAGCGCGATCGGAAACAGCAGTCCGTATTGCGGCTTGTAGGTCAACAGCCCGAGACAGATGCCGGCAAGCACCGGGCGGACGGGTATCAGGTAGAGTGCGCCGCCGATGAGCGCAGCTGTGAGGAAGCCATTCTGTCCGACCAGCGCATTGATGAACACCATCGGCGCGGCGAGTGCGAGCAGAATGCCGAAGTTGTGGCCGACGATCGCGTGCATGACGACAAGATAGGGCACCATGCTGACGAAAACCCAGCCGAGATACCCCGCCGAATAGGGCAATCGCGCCAGCACGGATGCGACGAACAGGAACGGCGGGGGATAATGCCAGGCATAGTAGCCGACGAAATCCTGACCGAGCTTCGCGACCTCGACCTGCTTCTGGATGTCCCAGTCATAAGCTTGTGCGGGAAGGCCATCGAGCACCAGACGTCCGGCCGCCCAGACGTTGATGAAATCGGTCGGAATGCCGAGGCCGTTCGAATCGTAAACCCACCAGTGCGAAGAATACGCCACCGCGCCAAGCGTCAGGTTCACCACGCACAGCGCGAAACATACTCTCAGGAGCCACGCTGGAATCTCCGGTTGCGTCGGCGCGATTTCGAGGGTGGAGCGGGAGGCGGCCATGCGAGATTCCTTGCTCGGGAGCGCCTCCTGTCCGAAGACGCACGCTCCCAAGCAATAGATCGACCAGAATTGAAGAAACCTTAAGTTCTTGCGCGGCGACGGCGGGAATCTGCGTCGTCCCTGCGAACGCAGGGGACCCATAAGCCACTGGCGCCAATTATAAGGGGCGTCTACCCGATCGCTTTATCGAGACATCACGCGGTATGGGTCCCGGCGTTCGCCAGGACGACGTATTGAGGGAGCTTCCCCTACTCCCAGCTGAGCGCGCCGCCGTTCTGATATTCGATCACTCGCGTTTCGAAGAAGTTCTTCTCCTTCTTCAGGTCCATCGCCTCCGACATCCAGGGGAACGGATTTTCGGTCTCGTCGAACACCTGCGCCAGCCCGAGCTGCGCGCAGCGGCGGTTGGCGATGAAGTGCATATAGGTCTCGCACAGCGCCGCATTCAGCCCGAGAAAGCCGCGCGGCATGGTGTCCCTGCCATAGGCCGCTTCCAGTTCGGCCGCCGCGCGAACCATGTCGCGGACCTCCTCCTGAAATGCCCTGGTCCACAGATGCGGATTCTCGATCTTGATCTGGTTGATGACGTCGATGCCGAAATTCAGGTGAATGGATTCATCGCGCAGGATGTACTGATACTGCTCGGCAATGCCGACCATCTTGTTGCGGCGGCCGAGCGAGAGGATCTGCGCGAATCCCGTATAGAACCACATGCCCTCGAAGATGACATAGAAGGCGACGAGATCGCGCAGGAACGCCTGATCCGCTTCCGGCGCGCCGGTCCTGAAATCGGGATCGTCGAGATGCTGGGTGTGCTTCAGCGCCCACGCCGCCTTGTCCGTGATCGACGGCACTTCGCGGTACATGTTGAACAGTTCGCCCTCGTCGAGCCCCAGGCTTTCGACGATGTACTGGAAGGTGTGGGTGTGAACCGCCTCCTCGAAGGACTGCCGCAGCAGATACTGCCGGCATTCCGGGTTGGTGAGATGGCGGTAGATCGCCAGCACGATGTTGTTGGCGACGAGACTTTCGGAAGCAGCGAAAAAGCCGAGGTTGCGCTTGACGGCGCGGCGCTCGTCCTCGGTCAGGCCGTCGCGCGATTTCCACAAGGCGATATCGGCCTGCATCGAGACTTCGGTCGGCATCCAGTGATTGTTGCAGCCGGCGAGGTATTTCTCCCACGCCCATTTGTATTTCAGCGGCAGCAATTGATTGACGTCGGCGCGGCAATTGATCATCCGCTTGTCGTCGACGGACACCCTGCCGCCGTGGCGATCGATGGTGCCGAGGCCGGTTTGATCGGCCCGGGCGATTGGTTGCGCAGGGAATGGCGGAATTGCCTGATGTCGGGATGCCGTCGGTTCAGACCAGTCGAGCATTGTGATTTCCTTTTCTTCTTGCTGCTTACTGGCAGGCTTCGCATTCGGGATTGTCGATCGAGCACGCTACCGCGCCGGTCAGATCCGGCGCGGTGGCGGCCGGCGCGACAATGATGGGGGCCGGCGACATCATCGTTACGGACGCGACACTGTTGAGCTTGCCGTCGGTGCCCCGAAGCGTGGACTTCTCGACATGCGTGGCGCTGCGCGAGCGCAGGTAATAGGTGGTCTTGAGACCGCGCGCCCATGCCAGGCGATAGAGCCCATCGAGCTTCTTGCCGGAGGGGTTGGCGATATAGAGATTGAGCGACTGCGACTGGTCGATCCATTTCTGCCGCCGCGAAGCCGCCTCGATCAGCCAGGCGCTGTCGATCTCGAAGGCGGTGGCATAGATCGCCTTGAGATCATCGGGAATGCGATCGATCGAACCGAGGCTGCCGTCGAAATATTTGAGGTCGTTGACCATCACCTCGTCCCACAGGCCGCGTGCCTTGAGGTCGCGCACCAGGAACTCGTTCACGACCGTGAAGTCGCCCGACATGTTGGATTTGACGTAGAGGTTCTGGTAGGCGGGCTCGATCGACTGCGCGACGCCGCAGATGTTGGAGATCGTCGCCGTCGGCGCGATCGCCATCACGTTCGAATTGCGCATGCCGCCCGATTTGACGCGCTCGCGCAGGCGATCCCAGTCCAGCGTGGCGCTGCGGTCCATGGCGACGCCGCCACGCGCTTCCGCCAAAAGTTCGATCGAATCGATCGGCAGGATGCCCTGGCTCCACAGCGAGCCGTCGAACGAGGGATAGCGCCCCCGCTCGGCCGCGAGATCGACCGAGGCCGAAATCGCGTAATACGAGATTGCTTCCATGCTGGTGTCGGCGAAAGCAACCGCCGCGTCCGAAGCCATGGCGATCCGCATCGACTGCAGCGCGTCCTGGAATCCCATCAGCCCAAGGCCGACGGGGCGGTGCCGCAGGTTCGAGCGGCGGGCTTCCGGGATCGTGTAGAAATTGATGTCGATGACGTTATCGAGCATTCGCATCGCAATCGTCACCGTGCGCTTCAGCCGCGCATCGTTCAGCTGACCATCTTGAATGTGATTGAGCAGATTGATCGAGCCGAGATTGCAGACGGCGGTCTCGTCGTCGGAGGTATTGAGCGTGATCTCGGTGCACAGGTTCGAGGAATGAATGACGCCGGCATGGCGCTGCGGCGAACGCAGATTGCAGGGATCCTTGAACGTGATCCAGGGATGCCCGGTCTCGAACAGCATGGTCAGCATCTTGCGCCAGAGATCGGTGGCGCGGACCTGCTTGAACACGCGTATCTCGCCACGCGCCGCCTTGGCTTCGTAGGCCGCGTAGCGCTCGGCGAACGGCTGGCCGTAAAGGTCGTGCAGATCGGGCGTCTCGTCCGGCGAGAACAAGGTCCACTCGCCATCGGCCTCGACGCGCTGCATGAACAGGTCAGGCACCCAGTTGGCGGTGTTCATGTCGTGGGTACGACGGCGATCGTCGCCGGTGTTCTTGCGCAGATCGAGGAATTCCTCGATGTCGATATGCCAGGTCTCCAGATAGGCACAGACCGCGCCTTTGCGCTTCCCACCCTGATTGACGGCAATCGCCGTGTCGTTGGCCACCTTGAGAAACGGCACCACGCCCTGGCTTTCGCCGTTGGTGCCCTTGATGTGGGCGCCGAGCCCGCGCACGCGGGTCCAGTCGTTGCCGAGCCCGCCGGAATATTTCGCCAGCAGCGCGTTGTCCTTGACCGACTTGAAGATGCCGTCGAGATCGTCGGCAATCGTGGTGAGGAAGCACGACGACAGCTGCGGCCGGAGCGTTCCCGAATTGAACAGCGTCGGCGTCGAGGCCATGAAGTCGAACGATGACAAGAGATCGTAAAACTCGATGGCGCGCGCCTCGCGGTCGATCTCGCGCAGCGCAAGGCCCATGGCGACGCGCATGAAGAAGGCCTGCGGCAGTTCGATGCGGTTGCCGCCCTCATGCAGGAAGTAGCGGTCGTACAGCGTTTGCAATCCCAGGAATTGAAACGCCAGATCGCGTTCCGGCTTCAGCGCCGCAGCCAGCTTTTCCAGGTCGAATCGCGCCAGATCGGGATCGAGCAATTCGGCCTTGATGCCGGTCTTGACGTAGGCCGGGAAATATTCGGCGTAGCGCACAGCCATATCGGCCTGCGAGGCCCTGGTCGGTGTCCCCTGCACGAACGACAGCACCTCGGTGCGCAGCTTGTCGAGCAAGAGCCGCGCGCTGACATAGGCGTAGTTGGGCTCCAGTTCCACCAGCGTGCGTGCCGCCATCACGGATGCCAGCGCCAGTTCGTCCTCGCTGATGCCGTCATAGAGATTGCGCTGGGTTTCCGCGAGCACCGGCGCCGCCTCGACGCCTTCGAGGCCGGCGCAGGCTTCGTTGACGATGGATACGAGCCGCGCGGTATCGAGCGGGACCTTCGTGCCGTTCGCCAACGTCACGTGCAGCACCGGTCCGGACGATGGCCTGGCCGACTTGGCGGCCTCCTGCTCCGCGCGCTGCCGGGTCCGTTCCTCGCGATAGAGCACGTAGGCACGCGCGACCTTGTGGTGCTCGCTGCGCATCAGGGCCAGTTCGACCTGGTCCTGCACGTCTTCGATGTGAAAGGTGCGGCCTTCGCTGATCCGGCGCGACAGCGCGCCGACGACTTCAGCCGTCAACTGCTCAACGACTTCGTGCACCCGGCGCGAGGCCGCCGCGGTGTGGCCCTCTACGGCGAGAAACGCCTTGGTCATCGCGACCGAAATCTTGCTGGCGTCGAATTTTGACACCGTGCCGTTGCGGCGAATCACCTGCATCGGCAGCGCGCCCTCCGCCGAGGTCGACGGTTCCTGACGCAACTGGAGAAAGGGAGCGGCTTTGGCTTCGAGCGAGACGAGTTGAGAAGGTTGCGACATCGACAGACCCCGAGATGTTGTTGGGGCTGGATGTCAGGAGGGACGCTGCATCGAATGCGCGGGCGGCGAGCGCCGGCATGGATCTGCAAGCGACCGCCGGACACCCCGCCCGTGGACGTTTTTTGGTGTCGCGGCAGGTCTCCTGGCTTGCAGGTCGTCGTCGCACCCGGCCTTCCCAATGCGTGGCCGCATCAGTGACTCAACAATCGGGGGCAACTCACTGCTTACAGTTGCGGGGGCAGCGCCGGATTCCCGCGGCAAATCGCGGTACACCGGCTTCCCTCTTAGCTACCAAATCTTGCGATCCGATAGACCGTGACGCCTACATGTGGTGTTATTCGAGGGAGAGTGTCAATGGGGTCGAACGGACCTATGCCCGCAATTTCAAAATATTTTTACAAAGCCAGCCGTGCGGGCGCAGCAGGACCAGATTCTGCCGCCGCCTGGAAGAGGTTTTCCCCGATATCCCGGACCGGCCCGCTCCCGGTCACGTCGTGGCGTAGGGCGCAAAGCGCGATCGCGTCTCGTCGATTCGCAGCGCCCGGCCGATCGGGGGAAAGGCGCGCTGCGCGCAATCCGGACGTTCGCAGACCTTGCAACCCATCCCGATCGGCGTTGCATTCGAGGTCTTGAGGTTGATGCCTTGCGAATACACCACGCGCTCGGCATGCCGCACGTCGCAGCCAAGGGCGATGGCGAACGTCTTGGTCGGCGCACCGTATTTGCCCCGCGCGTGCGACACCGTGCGGGCGATCCAGAGATAGGTTCGCTCATCCGGCATGCGCGCAAGCTGCGTCAGGATGCGTCCGGGGCTCGCAAACGCTTCGTAGACGTTCCAGAGCGGACAGGTGCCGCCGACCCGAGAGAAGTGAAAATCGGTCGCCGATTGCCGCTTCGAGATATTTCCGGCGCGGTCGACCCGGATGAAGAAGAACGGCACGCCGCGCGCGCCCTGACGCTGCAGCGTGCTCAGCCGGTGACACACCGTCTCGAAGCCTACGCCGAACTCGTATCCCAGAAGCTCGATGTCGTAGCCGCGTGCTTCCGCGGCCGCAAGGAAACGCCCATATGGCATCATCAGCGCGCCGGCGAAATAATTCGCAAGCCCGATGCGCGCAAGCCCGCGCGCCTCCTGGCTGGTAAATCCGGCGCCATCGACCAGCCCGGTCAATTCCCGATCGAAGGCCAGCATCGCGATCTGCGTTCCCAACTGGAAGGCGCGCTGGCCCGGCCGCAGGCCAGGTGCCAGATAAAGCGTATTGCTCCGCGAATCGAATTTCCGCTCATTGCCCGACGGCAGATCGTCGATCGTCTCGAGGACCAGTTTGACACCGTGACGGTCAGCCAGATAGGCCGCGAGCGCGGTATCCATCCGTCCGATCGGAAAGTCCAATGCTTGCGCGAGCGCTTCGGCGGCCTCGTCGAGCTCGGCGATGTAATTGTGACGGAGATAGAAGAAGTCGCGGACCTCCTCGAACGGCGTCGACGGCAGCGCCGGCACATCCGATTGCCGGTCCTCGCCCAGCCTCGCCGCGAGCAACCCGGCCTGCTCGACGGACTGGCGATATTTTCGATGGATCGTCACCAGCGCCCGCCCCACCGCCGGCATGTTCATGGCCAGTTCGCGAAGCTCGACCGCGGCGATGGTTTCGCCAAAGGCCGCGTCCGAGAGCGCCTCGCGCAAATCCGAAATCAGCCGCGCCTCGTCGTCCTCGGAGAATACCTGCAGGTCGAGCCCGAACGCGGTGTTGAGCGCCAGCAGCACCTGCACCGTCAATGGCCGCTGGTTGTTCTCGAGCTGGTTGAGGTAGCTCAGCGAAATGCCGAGCCGCTGCGCCAGCGCCGCCTGGGTCAGGTGCTGCTCCTCGCGCAGGCGCTTCAGCCGCAGTCCCATGAACGCCTTCTTCATCTCGTCCTCGACTTTGCAAACTTTGCAAATTCACGAAAACTCTTCGCAAAACTACACTTTATCAGCCATTTTCGAACGATCTCGTTTGCGGATATTTGCGAACCCACGACGGAAATTCAAGCCGTCCGGAGATCGCGATGCGTCCTGACGTCCCGAAAATCAGCCTCACCGACGTGGTGTTTCCCGACCGCGCCAATCATTATGGGACGCTGTTCGGCGGCCATGCGCTGCATCTGATGGGCAAGGCGGCGTTCATCGCCGCGACGCGCCACGCGCGCCAGCACGTGGTGATGGCATCCACCGATCGCATCATGTTCGACGCACCGGTCCGCGTCGGCGACCTGATCGAATGTGTCGCCAGCATCGCGCGTATCGGCCGCGCCTCGATGACCGTTGCCGTCGATCTCATCCACGAGGACGCCCTTAGCGGGCAGCGCCGCACGGCCGTGCGCGGCACGTTTGAAATGGTCGCCGTCGACGCCAACGGTCAGCCAACGCCGATTTCCGTCTCCCGACACAGCAACGAAGTTCAAGAGGAAGCCGTTACGTGAAGCATCACAAGGTCCGCACCTACAAATCCGCCGAACGGCTCGATCGCGCCGATCAGCTCGCCTGGAAGATCGCGGCCGTTGCCGCGGACCCGGTACGCATCGAGGACGAGGTGGCCGAGATGATCGGCAACCGCATCATCGACAACGCTGCCGTCGCCGCCGCCTCCGTTGCACGGCATCCGGTCGCCACCGCGCGAGCGCAGGCGGAAGCGCATCAGCAGGCACAGGGCGCGACGATCTTCGGGCTGCCGGGCAATCAGCGTTATCAGCCGGAATGGGCGGCATGGGCCAACGGCGTCGCGGTCCGCGAACTCGATTTCCACGACACGTTTCTGGCCGCGGATTACTCGCACCCTGGCGACAACATCCCGCCGGTGCTGGCGGTGGCCCAGCATTGCGGATCCTCAGGCGAGGACTTGCTCCGCGGGCTGGCGGCCGCCTACGAGATCCAGGTCGATCTGGTGAAGGGCATCTGCCTGCACGAGCACAAGATCGACCATATCGCCCATCTCGGCCCCTCGGCCGCGGCCGGCATCGGCGCGCTGCTTGGACTATCGACCGAGACGATCTATCAGGCCGTGCAGCAGGCGCTTCACGTCACCACCACCACGCGGCAATCGCGCAAGGGCGAAATTTCGAGCTGGAAGGCCTATGCGCCGGCTTTCGCGGGCAAGATGGCCATCGAGGCCGTCGATCGCGTCATGCGCGGCGAAGGCGCACCGTCACCTGCCTATGAGGGCGAGGACGGATTCATCGCCTGGCTGCTCGGCGGCCCCAAAGCGGAATACACCGTGCCGTTGCCGGAGAAGGGCGAACCCAGGCGCGCCATCCTCGATACCTATACCAAGGAACATTCCGCGGAATATCAGAGCCAGGCGCTGATCGATCTCGCCCGCAGGCTCGGGCCGAAGATCGGCAGCCTTGCAAGCGTCGAAAGCATCGTCATCCACACCAGCCATCACACCCACTTCGTGATCGGCACCGGCGCCAACGATCCGCAGAAGATGGATCCGAAAGCCAGCCGCGAGACGCTCGATCACTCCATCATGTACATCTTTGCCGTAGCACTCGAAGACGGCGGCTGGCATCACGAGAAATCCTACGCGCCCGAACGCGCCGCCCGTCCTGAGACAGTCGAACTCTGGCGCAAGATTTCGACCGTCGAAGATCCCGAATGGACGCGGCGCTATCACAGCCACGATCCGCGAGAGAAAGCCTTTGGCGGCCGCGTCGTCGCGACCCTCAAGGGCGGCTCGACCATCAGCGACGAGATCGCGGTCGCCGACGCGCATCCTCTGGGCGCCCGTCCCTTCAAGCGGCCGGATTACATCCGGAAATTCCGGATGCTGGCCGATGGCGTGATTGCACCAGCGGAGCAGGACCGCTTCATCGCCGCCGTCGAGCGGCTGCCTTCGCTTGGAGCCGGAGAGCTTTCGGGACTGACATTTGCGGTCGATCCCTCGCGGCTGGGTGCTGCTGCCCGCCGCGGCATTTTCGATTGGCCGGCAGAAACGCCAAACCCGCAGCAACGCGCGGCACGGGCTTAGGGAGGAACGGATGACTGACGCAAAGCCAGCACCCAAGAAATCCGTGGCGCTCTCGGGCGTCGTCGCCGGCAACACTGCGCTCTGCAGCGTCGGCCGCAGCGGCAACGACCTGCACTACCGCGGCTACGACATCCTCGACGTCGCCGGCGTCTGCGAGTTCGAGGAGATCGCGCATTTGCTGGTGCACGGCAGCCTGCCGACCCGCGCCGAACTCGCCAATTACAAGGCCAAGCTGAAATCGCTGCGCGGCCTGCCGCGCGCGGTGCTGAACACGCTCGAACAACTGCCGGCGGCGGCGCACCCGATGGACGTGATGCGTTCCGGCGTCTCGGCCCTCGGCTGCGTGCTGCCCGAGAGCCACGACCACAATGCACCCGGCGCCCGCGACATCGCCGACCGCCTGATGGCCTCGCTCGGCTCCATGCTGCTTTACTGGCACCACTACGCGCACAACGGCCGCCGCATCGAGGTGGAGACCGACGACGCCTCGATCGGCGCGCATTTCCTGCATCTGCTGCACGGCAGGCCGCCCTCGGCGTCCCACGAACGCGCGATGCACACCTCGCTCAACCTCTATGCCGAGCACGAATTCAACGCCTCGACGTTTACCGCGCGCTCGATCGCCGGCACCGGCGCCGACATGTATTCCGCGGTCACGGGCGCGATCGGCGCGCTGCGCGGGCCGAAACATGGCGGCGCCAACGAAGTCGCATTCGAAGTGCAGAAGCGCTACGCCGATCCTGACGAAGCGGAGGCTGACATCCGTCGCAGGATCGCAGCAAAGGAGGTCGTGATCGGCTTTGGCCACCCCGTCTATACGATCGCCGATCCCCGCAACAAGGTGATCAAGCAGGTAGCCCACCAGCTTAGCATTGAGAGCGGCAGCCTGCGCATGTACGAAATCGCCGATCGCATCGAGGCCGTCATGGCCGAGGCCAAGCGCATGTTCGCCAATCTGGACTGGTTCAGCGCCGTCTCGTACCACGCGATGGGCGTGCCGACGGCGATGTTCACGCCTTTGTTCGTCATCTCGCGCACTTCCGGCTGGGCCGCCCACGTCATCGAGCAACGGATCGACAGCAAGATCATCCGGCCTGCGGCCAATTATGTCGGCCCGGAGAACCGCGCCTTCATCCCGCTCGATGCACGCGACCAGGCTCCCTCCCCGATGCGCGCCGCATAGGGGGAGCGTCGTGCCGTACCTCATCGCATCGGATCTCCCACGGGAGACCGCCGGCCACCGCTTTCGCGCGCTGCTGAAACGTCCCGGCATCCTGCGTCTCCCCGGCGCACACAACGGCATGTCGGCGCTCCAGGCCAGGCTAGCGGGCTTCGATGCGCTGTATCTGTCGGGCGCAGCCATGACCGCATCGATGGGGCTGCCCGACCTCGGCGTCATCACGGTCGATGAAGTCGCCTTCTTCATCCGCCAGATCGTCCGCGCCGCGGCGTTGCCATTGTTGGTGGACGGCGACACCGGCTATGGCGAAGCGCTTAACGTCATGCACATGGTCCGCGTCTTCGAGGAAGCCGGCGCCGGCGCCGTTCATCTCGAGGACCAGTTGCTGCCCAAGAAGTGCGGCCATCTCAACGACAAGAAGCTGGCCGACGCCCATGACATGGCCGCGAAGGTGGCGGCCGCCGCGAGGGCACGCCGCGATCTCGTCGTGATCGCGCGCACGGATGCGGCCGCCAGCGAAGGTCTCGACGGCGCGGTCGCGCGTGCGAAACTCTATGTGGAAGCCGGCGCCGACGCAATTTTCCCCGAGGCGCTCAATACCGCCGAAATGTTCCGCGCCTTCGCCGAACGAATGCCCGGCGTGCCGCTGCTCGCCAACATGACCGAGTTCGGCAAGACGCCGTTCTTTACG
>DATCXE010000312.1:0-7814 GCA_036565985.1 Bradyrhizobium sp. | reverse complement strand
GGGCGAGCCGCTCAACCCCGAAGTGATCGATCAGGTGAAGGCGGCGTGGGGCCTGACCATCCGCGATGGTTACGGCCAGACCGAAACCACCGCGCTTGCCGGCAATTCACCGGGCCAGAAGGTCAAGGTCGGCTCGATGGGTCGCCCCCTGCCGGGCTATCGCGTGCAGATCACCGACAATGACGGCCAGGTCACCAAAGAGGGTGAGGTCACGCTGCTGCTCGGCGCCGATCGTCCGGCAGGCCTGATGCAGGGCTATCAGGGCGACGACGGCAAACTCTCCGGCGCCGACGGCGATCTCTACCGCTCAGGCGACGTGGTGTTCGCCGACGACGAGGGCTACCTCACCTTTGTCGGCCGCTCCGACGACGTCTTCAAGTCCTCCGACTACCGCATCAGCCCGTTCGAGCTGGAGAGCGTGCTGCTGGAACATGAATCCGTTGCGGAAGCCGCCGTGGTGCCGAGCCCCGATCCGATCCGTCTCGCGATCCCGAAGGCCTATGTGCTGCTGGTGTCGGGCGTCGAACGCTCGCCGGAAACGGCGCTGTCGATCTTCAGGCACCTGCACACGCGACTCGCCCCGTTCAAGCGCATCCGCAAGATCGAGCTGGTGACGGAACTGCCGAAGACGATTTCGGGAAAGATCCGCCGCGTGCAGTTGCGCCGCCTCGAACATGACGATAATCGCGAGGACGCGCTGCGTGGTGCGGAATTCCGCGAGGATGAATTCCCGGAACTGCAGAAAGTGCGGACGGCCGGGTTGGAGAGCTGATCAATGAATGAAGTCTGGAAGAAGCCGCCGGTTTCGTTTGAGGCCTATCAGGCCATGGTCGGCAAGGAGATCGGCGTGTCGTCCTGGCACCTGATCGACCAGAACCGGATCAATGTCTATGCTGATGTGATCGAGGACCATCAGTTCATCCATGTCGATCCGGAGCGGGCGAAGAAGGAAACCGCGTTCGGCAACACCATCGCCCACGGCTTCCTCACGATGTCGCTGATGAGCATCATGTCCTACGAGGTGATGCCCGTCATCGAGGGCACCGCAATGGGCGTCAATTACGGTTTTGACAAGCTGCGCTTTCTGTCGCCGGTGCGGGCGGGATCGCGGGTCCGCGGCCGGTTCACGCTCATGGAGGCGAAACTGCGCAAGCCGAAAGAGCTGCAATCGCGCACCAACGTCACCGTCGAGATCGAGGGCGAGGAAAAGCCCGCGCTGGTCGCCGACTGGATCGGGTTAATTTACTTTAACTGACCTCTCGTTCGTCGTTGCCGGGCTTGACCCGGCAACCCATCCTTGCTCAAAACGCCTTCATTTTGATGGATGCCCCGGGTCAAGCCTGGGCATGACGACAATTCGGGAAATTCCACTCATGGCAATCAGGTTTGACGGACGCGTCGCTATCGTCACCGGCGCGGGCAATGGTCTGGGACGGGCGCATGCGCTGGGGCTGGCAAGCCGCGGCACCAAGGTGGTGGTGAACGATTTCGGCGGGGCGCGCGACGGCACCGGCGGCTCGCTCTCGCCGGCCGAAGCCGTGGTCGAGGAAATCCGCAAAGCTGGCGGCACGGCGATGGCCGACGGCGCTGATGTCTCGAATTTCGAGCAGGTCACCGCCATGGTCGAACGCGCCACGAAGGAATGGGGCAGCGTCGATCTGCTGTGCGCCAACGCCGGCATTTTGCGCGACAAGTCGTTCGCCAAGATGGAGGTCGCCGATTTCCAGAAGGTGATGGACGTCCATCTCGTCGGCACCTTCTACTGTTGCAAGGCGGTGTGGGCCGGCATGCGCGAGCGCAATTACGGCCGCATCGTCGTCACCACCTCGTCGTCGGGCCTGTTCGGCAATTTCGGACAGGCCAATTACGGCGCCGCGAAAGCCGGCATGGTCGGCCTGATGAACGTGCTGGCCGAGGAAGGCCGCAAGAACAACATCCGCGTCAATACCATCTCGCCGACCGCGGCGACGCGCATGACCGAAGAACTGCTGCCGCCGCAGGCGCTGGCGCTGATGAAGCCCGAGGCGATCACGCCCGCGGTCGAATTCCTGCTCAGCGAGGATGCGCCCACCCGCACCATCATGGGCGCCGGAGCCGGCTCGTTCGCGGTGATCAAGATCATCGAGACCGAAGGCGTGAACCTGCCGCAGTCGGAATGGACGCCCGATGCGATCGCGGCGCGTTTCGCCGAGATTGATGACGTGTCGAAGGCGAAAGCGCTGCAGGGCGCGTTCGAGCAGACGCAGAAGTATGTTGCGCAGGCCGCGGCGCGGGCGGGGATCAAGCTGTAGGGCTGAGGCGTCGTTCCGGGGCGATGCGAAGCATCGAACCCGGAACCTCGAGATTCCGGGTCTGGTCCTTCGGACCATCCCGGAATGACGGCGTTCTACTGGGCAACCGGACATTCGCCCCATGTTATCGCCTTCTAGTATCGCCATCATCGGCGCCGGCCCGGCCGGCCTGATGGTCGCCGAAGTTCTGGCGCAGGGCGGCGCACATGTCACCGTCTATGACGCGATGCCGTCGGCCGGCCGCAAATTCCTGATGGCCGGGCGAGGCGGGCTAAACCTCACGCACAGCGAACCGCTTCCCGCATTCCTTGCGCGTTACCGCGAGGCGATGCCGCATCTCGCGAGCGCCGTCGAGGCGTTCCCACCACAGGCGTTGCGCGACTGGAGCGAGGCGTTGGGTCAGGAAACGTTTGTCGGCTCCAGCGGCCGGGTATTTCCAAAAGCCTTCAAGGCATCGCCTCTGCTGCGGGCCTGGCTGCGGCGACTGGATGCGAAGGGCGTCAAGCTCGCGCTGCGTCACCGCTGGACCGGCTGGGACGAGCAAGGCCGTCTTCATTTTCAAACGCCGGACGGAGCGCACACCGTCGAGACGCACTCAACCGTGCTGGCACTCGGCGGCGCAAGCTGGCCGCGGCTGGGCTCCGACGGGGCTTGGGCGGAGATACTAGCGGCGAGAGGCGTAAAGATAGCGCCGCTTCGGCCGGCCAACAGCGGCTTCACTGTCGCGTGGTCGGATATCTTTCGTGACCGCTTCGAGGGCCAGCCGCTCAAGGGCGTGGCATTTTCACTCGGCAAGCACAGCGTCCGCGGCGAAGCCATCATCACCCGCTCCGGCATCGAAGGCGGCGCAGTCTATGCGCTGTCGGCCGAATTGCGCGAGGCGGTCGACAGGGGCAGGACGACCTTGCAGGTGGCGCTGCGCCCTGATCTCGATACGAAGGAACTGATCGCAAAAGTCTCCGCGCCGAAAGGCAAGCAGTCCCTGTCGAATTTCCTGCGCAAGGCCGTCAGCCTCTCGCCTGTCGCGATCGGCCTGCTGCAGGAGGCAGCCAAAACCTCCGGCGCTTCGCTCGCGTCGCTGTCACCGGCCGACCTTGCCAAACTGATCAACGCCGTCCCGATCGAACTCACCGGCGTCGCGCCGATTGCGCGCGCGATTTCCACCGCGGGCGGCGTAGCGTTCAGCGAACTCGATGCCGATTTCATGATCCGTCGCTTGCCGGGCGTGTTTGCAGCCGGAGAAATGCTGGACTGGGAAGCGCCGACCGGCGGCTATCTCTTGCAGGCGTCGTTCGCGACGGGGGCCGCGGCGGGGCGGGGTGTGCTGAAGTGGCTTGGCCAATCGGCCTAACCCCGTCATTGCGAGCGTAGCGAAGCAATCCATCGAGCGGCATACCGGATAGATGGATTGCTTCGTCGCGTTGCTCCTCGCAATGACGGTGGGAAGGCGCGCCGCTACCGCAACTTTCCTCGCGCCGCCACCGGCAGCGTGCCGATGATCTCGTCGCCGCGCACCATCACTACCTCGTCCATCATGTTGACGACGACGCAGACATGGTTGGGCACGATCCGCACGACGTCGCCGACGACGGGCCGCGTATTGCTGCGGGCCAGGTCGAGAAAGCCGTGCTCCTCCGCAAAGCGCGCGATCTTCGCTTCCGGATGTTCGAGGATCAATCCGTAACCATCGAGCCCGCCGCCGGGGTCCGAGGTCAGCGTCTTGGAGCCGGCGTCGAGGATGCCGCGGTCGGGGCCGGCGCGGCTGACGACGGTGGAATAGATGTTGAGCGCGCAATCGTCCCATTCGGCGACGCCGGCCGCGACCTGCATGCGGTCGTTGTAGATGTAGGTGCCGGGCCGGTGCTCCGTCGCGCCCTTCAGCTTGCCGAGATTCTTCAGGTTCGGTGAGCCACCGGTCGAGACCATCGTTGCGTCGAGCCCGTGCGCGCGCACGCCGGCCAGCGCCTCGTCGAAAAATTTCTGCGCCTCCGCCCAGCCGGTTTCGGTCGGATACAGCATGAAGCCGGCAAACTTCAGTCCCTTTAAGCCCGCGATTTCGCGCGCCAGCGCGACGGCTTCACCTGATGTCTCGACGCCGGCGCGCTTGCGCCCGGTATCGCATTCGACCACGACCGATAACGTGCGTCCGGAGCTGGCTGCCGCCTGCGGCAGGCCAGCGATCACGGTCGAATTATCGGCGGCAACCGTCATGTGGGCCCTGGCCTGTAGCGCCGCGAGGCGCGCCATTTTCTCCTCGCCGATCAAATTGTAGCTGATCAGGATGTCGTCGATGCCGGCTTCCGCCATCACCTCGGCCTCGCCGAGCTTCTGGCAGGTGATGCCCTTCGCGCCGGCCGCGACCTGCATCTGCGCCAGCAGGGGGCTCTTGTGCGTCTTGATGTGCGGCCGGTTGGCAACGCCGGCCGTATCGCAGGCCACCTGGATGCGCGCGATGTTGCGCTCGACCCGGTCCATGTCGATCACGGCGCAGGGCGTGCCGTATTCACGGGCGATCTTGGCGGCGAGGGGGGTGGTCATTACATGAACTCCGATTGTCCCTCGTCATTGCGAGCGCAGCGAAGCAATCCATAGTGCGGCATAACGGATAGATGGATTGCTTCGTCGCTTGGCTCCTCGCAATGACGTTGAAATAACTATGCCTGCTCTATCTCTTCCCGCAAAACCTCAAGCTCCAGCCACCTGTCCTCGGCGGCCGAAAGTTCTTCCTGCGCCTTCGCAATCGCCGACGAGGCCGCATCGAACTTCTTGCGATCCTTGGCGTAGAGATCAGGGTCGTCAAGCAGCTTTTGCTGTTTGGCAATCTCGGCCTGCAACTTCGTCATCGTCTTCGGCAGGGTTTCCAGCGCGTGCTTCTCGTTGAAGTTCAGCCGGCGCTTTGGCGCCGCAGCGGGCGCGGCGCCCCTGGTTTCCTTCTTTTCCTCGACGGCTGTTGCACCGGGAGCCTCGCGCGCGAGATCCTCGCCGCGCTGCGCCAGCATGTCGGTGTAGCCGCCGGCATATTCAATCCAGCGGCCGTTGCCCTCGGGCACGATCACCGACGTCACCACGCGGTCGAGGAAGTCGCGGTCATGGCTGATCAGGATCACGGTGCCTTCGTAATCGCCGAGCATCTCTTCCAGCACGTCGAGGGTTTCGAGGTCGAGGTCGTTGGTCGGCTCGTCCAGCACCAGCAGATTGGACGGCTTTGCCAGCGCGCGCGCCAGCATCAGCCGGCCGCGCTCGCCGCCGGACAGCACTTCCAGCGGCGTGCGCATCTGCTCCTGGGCGAACAGAAAGTCTTTCATGTAGCTGACGACGTGCTTCGGCTTGCCTCCGACCATGACATGGTCGCCGCGTCCGCCGGTCAGCGCTTCTGCCAGCGTCGATTTGGGGTCAAGGCTTTCGCGATGCTGGTCGAGCGTCGCCATCTCGATATTGGCGCCGAGCCGGATCGTGCCGCTGTCGGGCGGATCGTTGCCGATCAGGAGATGGACCAGCGTGGTCTTGCCAGCGCCGTTCGGGCCGACGATGCCGATCCGGTCGCCGCGCTGGACGCGGGTTGAAAAGCCATCGACGATCGAGCGGTCGCCATACGCCTTGGTAATATTCTTGGCTTCGATGACGAGCTTGCCGGATTTGTCGGCTTCCGCGGCGGCGAGATTGGCATTGCCGGTCGCGCCGCGATAGGTGCGCCGCTGGTCGCGCAGCGCATGCAGATTGCCGAGCCGCTTCACGTTGCGCTTGCGGCGGCCGGAGACGCCGTAGGGCAGCCAGTGCTCCTCGTTGACGATCTTGCGGTCGAGCTTGTGCTGGTCGCGTTCTTCCTCCGCCAGCACCTCGTCGCGCCAGGCCTCGAACGCCGAGAAGCCGCGGTCGATCTGCCTGATCTGGCCGCGATCGAGCCAGGCGGTCGAGCGCGAGAGATTGGAGAGGAAGCGCCGGTCGTGGCTGATGATGACGAGCGCGCAACGACGGCTTTGCAGTTCGCCTTCCAGCCATTCGATGGTCGGAAGGTCGAGATGGTTGGTCGGCTCGTCCAGCAGCAGGATGTCGGGCGAGGGCGCCAGCACCCGCGCCAGCGCCGCGCGGCGGGCCTCTCCGCCGGAGACATGCGCCGGGTCTTCGTCGCCGGAAAGCCCGAGCTGCTCCACCAGATAGCGCGCCTGGTAATGATCGTCGCCGGGGCCGAGGCCGGCCTCGACATAGGCCAGCGTCGTCTTGTGGTCGCCGAAATCAGGCTCCTGCGGCAGATAGCGGATGGTTGCGCCCGGCTGCACGAAGCGACTGCCGCCGTCGGGCTCGACGAGGCCGGCGGCGATCTTGAGCAGCGTCGATTTGCCGGAGCCGTTGCGGCCGATCAGGCAGACACGCTCGCCCGATGACACGGAAAGCTCGACGCCCGACAACAGCGGCGTGCCGCCAAAAGTCAGCCGTATATCTTTCAACTGGATCAGCGGCGGCGCCATCGGCTCAACCCTGGTTCGGCGCAGGCAACTCGGCCCGCTGGCGCTGTATTCGGCGGATGGTCTGGTCCAGCGCCGACAGGAAGGCCGAGCGGTCGCGCGGCGCAAACGATCTTGGGCCGCCGGTCACTTCGCCCGACGAACGCAGGTCGGTCATCAGGTTGCGCACGGCGAGTGTCATGCCGATCGATTGTTCCGTGAATGGCTTGCCGTTTGGCGCGATCACCTCGGCGCCTGCTTTGACACAGCGGCTGGCCAGCGGGATGTCGGCGGTGATGACGATATCGCCCTTGCCGGCGCGCTCGGCGATCCAGTCGTCGGCGGCGTCCATGCCGGAGCCGGCGGCGATGCGCTCGATCAGCGGATCCTGCGGCACGCGGATGAAATTGCCCGCGACCACGCTGACCGGCAGGCCGTGCCGGATCGCGACGCGATAGATCTCGTCCTTCACCGGGCAGGCGTCGGCATCGACATAGATGCGGGTGGTGTTCAATTGGGGCAATTCAGGTCAGTCAATCGGATTGGATTCGGTAAGGCTCTCTGGTCCGCGCGTGGTACTCCACCGGGCGGAAAAAGGCGAGGAAAACAGCAGATGGAACGCGCTTGCCACGGTACTTTCTTCGCGTACGATAATGCCCATAAGGACAAGAAATCAGAGGAAACTGGCATGACAAGCCGCATCGAGCCACACCGGGTCTCGGCCTATAACACGTCAAAACATTCCGAAAACAAGATGCACGATGACACCGTGGCCAAGCGCTACGGCTTTATCGGCGGGCTGGTGCCCGGCGTCGATGTGATGGCCTACATGATGCACCTGCCGGTGGCGAAATGGGGCCGGGGCTTTCTCGAGCGCGGGCTGATCGAGGCGCGCTTTGTCAAGCCGGTATATGACGGCGAAATCACCGATGTCACCGGCGAAGAGAGCAACGGCGTGCTCGCTATCCAGGTCGAAAGCCGGGGCGAGCTTTGCGCTACCGGCACGGCATCGCTGCCGGCGGCAGCGCCGTCATTTTCCCTTTCCGACTTTGTCGATGTGGCGGCGGTGGCTGAACGCAAG
>DATCXE010000290.1:0-3641 GCA_036565985.1 Bradyrhizobium sp. | reverse complement strand
GCCGCTTCGATACGCTGACGCAACGCCGCGGGCGCGGTGTAGCCGGCGCCGGCTTCCGCGATGGCCTTGCTCATTTCGCGGTAGTCGCGAAGCGCCGCCGCACAACGGGGACAGCCGGCGACGTGGTTTTCCACCTCAAGCGCGTGCCCGGCGTCGAGTTCGCCGTCGATCAGCCCGTGAAGCAGGACTTCAGCCTCGTCGCAGGTCATTTCCGTTGCTCCTCTTCCGCCAGCCATGCCGATCTCAGCATGGCGCGGGCGCGTGCGAGACGGGACATCACGGTGCCGACAGGCACTTCGGCGACGTCGGCGATCTCGCGGTACGACAGGTTCTGGATCTCGCGCAGCACGAAGGTCTGCCGGAACGGTTCGGCCAGCGCGGCAACCAGCCGGCGGATGGTGTCGCCGTCCCAGCGGCGCAATAGCTGCGCTTCCGGCGTCTCCTCGGCTTCATGCCAGAGCGGCGGCTGCTCGGCGCTATCAGGGACGTCCTCGATCGCCCTGGTCGACGTCGTGGCGCGCCGCGCATATTCTGCGCGGCAGACGTTGCGCAGGATCGCGAACAGCCACGGCTTCATCGCCGGCCCGCGGTAGCTGTCGAAATGCCTGAACGCGCGCAGGAAACATTCCTGCACTGCGTCCTCGGCGTCATCGGCGTTGCGAAGCAGATAGCGCGCCAGCGTATAGGTGTCGTCGAGATACGGCAGCGCGGCTTCGCGAAACCGCCGTGTCTTATCGGCGTCGTAGGATGCTTTGATCGGCATCGCTTGTTGTCGCCCTGTTGAAGGAAACGATTCCGCCCGGCCAGGTGCGGTCCACCGGCCGGGCAGGGTTGTGATGCCTTGGTTTGGCACGTTACTCAACCTTCACCGACCCTGTCATATGCGGGTGCAGCGAACAAAAATACTTGTACTCGCCCGGTGCCGTGAACGTGAACGAGAAGGTGCCGTCGGTATCCATCGCCTTCGACCTGAACTTGCCGGCGCACACGACGGTGTGGGGAATGTCGTCGCGGTTGGTCCAGGTCACGGTCTGGCCGACCTTGACCGCGAGCTGGGCCGGCTCGAACACGAAATTGTCGATGTGGACAGCGATATCTTCGGCGCGCGCGTTGCCGGCTGGGAGAAGCGCGGCCGCGAGCACGAGCATGCCGAAGTTGCGGCGGTTGATCGAATGCATTTGCGAATTTCCTCTTCAGCCCTGCAGCGGCGTGTCGATGATGGCAAGGCGCTGGTCGCCCCGCTTGAAGTTGATGCTGGCAACGCCGAGCAGGCTGCGGAGCCTCGCTTCCTCGACCTTCATCGGTCCGGGCGAGGGGGCCGAACCCGGCGCCGGCTGCGGGAAGGCGGTCGAGCGCGCGGTGTGGAAGGTGACGTTGCCCTCCACCTTCTGCATCACCTGATGGATGTGGCCGTTCAGCACCGTGACCGAGCCGAATCCCTTCAGATAATCCAGCGCGCGGGCGCCATCCTCGGTGCCCCAGCCCCATTGCGGATACACCGTCCACAGCGGGATATGCGCGAACACCACGACCGGCGTCGATTTCGAGCGGCCCCTGAGATCGGCCTCGAGCCATTCGAGCTGCTCGTTGCCGAGATTGCCGAGGCCGCCGGCCTTGAGGTTGACCACGTTGACGAGACCGATGAAGTGGACGCCGCCGGCATCGAACGAATACCAGCCGGCGCCGAGGGTGCCGCGGCCGTAGCGCTCCTTGTAGAGCTTGACCTCCTCGTCGATGAAGTCGTGCTCGCCGGGCACGTAATGCACGTCCAGTTTCGCCTGCGAGATGATGCGGTCGGCATCGTCAAATTCGGAAGCCTTCGACAGATGCGTGATGTCGCCGGTGTGGATCATGAATGACGGCTTGGCCGGCATCGCCCTGATCTTGTTGATGGCCTCTTCCAGCGTGCCGAGCGCATTGGGATTGGCCGCCTTGTCGAAGCCGACATGGCTGTCGCTGATCTGCAGGAACGTCATGCCGGCCGGTTCCGCGGCTTGCGCCGAGCCCACCAGCCCCATCGAGCGCGGCACGCCGCCCGCAATGGTCCAGAGCACGCCCGTGCCCGCCCAGGTCATGCATTCCAGCACGCGGCGGCGGCTGACGCCGTCATCGTGGTGATCGTGATCGCTCATGAGAAATCTCCGTGAACCCTTGATTGGGCTTACGGGAGACGTGATCGGGCGGGGGCGGGGTTTATTCCCGAAAGTCCCGCCTCGGCGCCATCGGGCGTTGACGATTTCGTGAGTGCGCAGGTTCCATCAGCCGGCGTCGACTTCGAACGCTTTCAACGCCTTCAGCAACAACTCGGGAGCCTCCTGGCCGACGCAGTGGCCGATTCCTTCAAAGGTCGTTTCGCTCGCCGCGGGCATCAGCGCCACGGCCCGAGCCGCCATCTCTTTATAGATCGCCCAGGATTTTTCCGCGGTCGCAACGCGTGCCGGGCAGGTGATCTCGGACAGCCACGCGAACGGGTTGCCGCGCGCATCACCGGTGTAGACCTGCTCCATGGCCTCGAAGATCGGTCGCAGGATCGCCGATTCCAGTTCCGGTGTGCAAAGTAGCCGCACGCGGCCGTCTTGCTGCGCGGCGAAGCCGTGCCGGATGTAGGCTCGCAGCGACGATGCGGTCCAGTCCGCAAACGCCGGTGCGGCCTGGTAGCGCTGGAAGGCGGCTTCCGCGCTCTCGAACTCGGTCTGGCGCCGCAACACGCCTTGCACCGCGCCGGTGGCGAAGTCGCTCAGTCCGTCGGTGCGTGTCGTGCGTGGATCCATCACGGTTGGCTCCATCACGAACAACCGCGCAAAGCGATTGGGCTTCAGCTTGGCGGCGAGCAGCAGGTCGGTGGCACCGGCGCTGTGTCCGATGCCATAGATATCGGACAGGCCGAGCGCCTCGATCGCTATGCAAACGTCCTCGGCGAAATCCTGGAAGTGGTAGCGGTCGGCGGCGGGCTTGTGGCTGTCGCCATGACCGCGGCGGTCGAGCGCATAGACGGTGTAGTCGGCGGCAAGTTCGCGGGCGACGTCGTCCCAGACTTCGGCGACGAAGCCGGTGCCATGCATCAGAAGTGCGGGCGGCTTGCGTGAGTTCTCCGCGCCCCATCGCGCAAGCGCAAGGCGTTGGCAGTCAGGTCCGATGGAGAAGCGATGCGGGTTCAAGCGCGCGCATCCTCGATGATCATCGTCGCAGCTTTCTCAGCGATCATCGCCGTCGGCGTGTTGGTATTGCCCGAGGTGATCGTCGGCATCACCGAAGCATCGGCCACGCGCAAGCCCGCGATACCGTAGAACCGCAGGCGCTCGTCGACCACGGCCATCGGATCGCTCGCCGTCCCCATCTTCGCGGTGCCTACGGGATGGAAAATCGTGGTGCCTATGTCGCCGGCGGCCTTTGCCAGCGACGCGTCGTCGTCGCCGACGGAAGGGCCGGGCAGATATTCCTGCGGATGATATTGCGCGAGCCGCTTCTGCTTCATCAGCCGCCTTGTGGTGCGGATGGCATCGGCGGCGACCTGGCGGTCGTCGTCGGTCGAAAGGTAGTTCGGCGCGATCGACGGTGCCTCGTCAGGCTTCGCGGAGCGGATGCGCACAGTGCCGCGCGAGGTCGGCTGCAGATTGCAGGCGCTGACGGTGATGGCGGGA
>DATCXE010000285.1:0-7652 GCA_036565985.1 Bradyrhizobium sp. | reverse complement strand
GGTTGCCCGCGGTGGCGCCGTTGATGCTGACGCTGACGCTGGACTTGGCGGAGTAGCCGACGGTCGCCTGCAGCGCCTGGGTGGCGACGGACTTGGCGCTGTCGACCAGCTTCTGCAGCGAGGTGATGCCGGTGTTGGCAGCCTGCAGCACCTGCACGCCGTTGCCGATGCTGTCGAGCAGGTTGTTGATGTCGCTGGCGCGGTTATCGAGTGCGGCCGCGGTGAAATAGTTGGTGGGGTTATCGAGAGCCGTGTTGACCTTCTTGCCGGTCGACAGACGGTTCTGGGTGGTCGCCAGCAGTTCGGCGGTCGACTGCAGCGAAAGGAGGTTCTGGCGAACCGAGGCGGAGAGAACAATACCGGACATGTTTCATACCTTTCTGGTGTGAAATAAACGAGCCACAGTCCCAACCTTTCGATCGGGCGACGCCTCACTCTGAAATCAAGTCTCTAAGAAAGAATGAATCCGACCGGGTGCGCCGCTCACAAAGACGGTGAATTTGAAATTAACGACGGGCGCGCCATTCACCCCGTGTTCCTACGGGCCACATGCGCACAAGCCGCATAAAATGGGCACAACTCGCACCTTCACGATTGGTTAACCATCATCAGAAAGGATGCTGATCTGCCGGCGGGCACCGAGAACTCGAACGAATAACGGAGAACAGGCATGGCCTTGAAAGTCGAGCTCAAGCCGCACGAGCGAATCATTATCGGCGCCTGCGTCGTTACCAACACCGATCAGCGCGCCAGGCTCCTGATCGATGGCGACCGGATTCCGATCCTGCGCGAAAAGGACATTCTGACGCCGGCGACCGCCGACACGCCGGCCAAGCTGGTGTATCTGGCCGTGCAGCTGATGTACCTGTCGCCGGATCCGATGGCCCACCACCCCACCTACTTCACCCTGGTGCGCGACATCCTGACCGCGATGCCGAGCGCGTGGCCCTTCATCGAGGGGATCAACAATTACATCCTGAACGGCGATCTCTATCACGCGCTGAAGGAATCCAGGAAGCTGATCGGCCATGAGGAGCAGATCCTCGAAAACGCCCGACAGCAGCAACCATCCGCCGAACCTGATCGCAAGTCCGCGTAACGATCGCTGCGGCGCCAAATCGAAAGGCCTCCGCGAGGAGGCCTTTCTGCTGCGCCGATGGATGCACGGGCTTGCCGATCAGAGCGGCAGGAACTTGGTCAGCGTGGTCTGGTAGAGCATCGACGTGGTTTGGTATGAAGCCTGCAAGGTGGTCTGCAGCGCCAGGATCTTGGTCGCCACCTCGTCCTGATTGATGCCCTCGATCTGGTCGAGCATGGTCTGGGCCATTCCCTTGAGCTGGGTCTGTCGATCGGACGACGCCTTTATCGCGGTCTGCGCGCCGGCAAATTCCGCTTGCATGTCCTGGATCGATTGCTGCCCGCTCTGCGGCGCGAGATTTGCCGAAATGCGCTGCTGCAGCGCGCTCACCTGCGCCGACGAATTGGGGTTGTTCGCATTGGTGGTGACCGCGGCATACACGGCGATGTTCTGCAACTGGTACCGCAACGCCTGTTCGTTGGCACGCGCGCCGTACTGCACCGTGACCGACTGATCGACGCGTGCGATCGCTGTGCCGCGCGCCGAATCGGTCCCGACTTCACCGGTGTACCACGAGACCGTGTTGGCGGATGTTCCGCCGATCAGATTGGTGGCGGTCGCAAACGGCGGACCGTCGACGCGCAGGGGCGCCGGATTTGCGCTCGCAGTACCGCTGAAGCCAAGGGCAGCGAACGCCGCAGCATTTGAACTCGAGATCGTCAAGCTGTCGCCGTCGCCGCCGTGCAATGCGATTGCGCCGCCCGTGACCGTCGACGGCGTACCGGTCCCGGTAATCGAATCGATCCTGGCCAGCAAGGTCTGAACGCTATCGGCGATGTTGAGCTGGTTGCCGGTCGCGCCGGAGGCGACGAAGGTGATCGGCGTGCCGTTGACCGTGATGGTATCGCCCGCCGCAAAGCTTGCGGCCAGCGAATCCGTCGGCGCGGTGCCGGAAAGCAGCGTGGCGCCGGTGATCGGCGCCGGCGCCGTGTCCTGGTTGTTGACGGCACTGCCAACCACGGTCGCTGACGGACTGAAGAAATTATCGGATGCCGCGATTGCCGAGGCTGCAACCAGCGCAGTATCGCTCAACGTCTGGATCGAGGACGTCAGCGTAGCCTGCAGATTCGCCGTCGTCGCGTCGGTGTCAGCACCGATCAGGAAGGAACCGGCAGGCGGCGGGTTTGTCGTGGTCGCCGTCAACGCTATCTGCTCGGTGGTGCCATCGGGCAGATTGAAATTGAAGGTGATCTTGTCGCCGTCGTTCGGATTGACGGCGCCGAGATCGACGGTCACCGCCGGCGGCACGCCGCCCGGCTGCGTTACAGTCGCCCCGGTCAGCGACGAAGTGACCGCGCCCAGTTTCAGTCCGAACGACGAACCGTCCTCGGCGAGACTGGTCACAGTCGTCGTGAGCGGCGGCGACGAAACGGAGAGATGCGCCATGTTGCCGACGCCTTGATCGGCCTGGCGGCGCTCGTTGATCAACTGCTTCAGCCCGGCCTGCGTTCCCGTGCCGTTGAGCATGACATCGGCCGGCACTGTCGCAGCCATGTCGGTGGTGCGGCCGGAAAACAGATAGCGATCGCCCGACTGGCTGTTAAGCAGCGAAATCGCGTTGGAGAACGCCGCCTGGGCCGTGATCTGGCCGGAAGTCTGACCATTGTCATTGAGCACGATGGTCGACGAGTTGGCCGCACCTTTGACCGACTTGCCGAGGTCGACCATGCCCTGCAGCGCCAGGTTGACGACACCGAGCCTTGTATTGATGTTGGCCGCGGTGTCCTTGAAGGCGTCGATGCTGCTGACCTGGGCGCGCAGGCTGAGCGCGAAGCCGCGATTGACCCCCTGCCCGGCGTATGTCGTCGAGATCCTGCCGCTTGCAAGTTGCTGCGTCAGCTCATTGAGCTGATTCCTCAGGTTAATGATCGAGGTGCCGATGTAGGATGTCCTGCCGCTAACGCCATCGATAGACATGATACCCTCACATAGCCTGAATCAACGTGTCGTACATCTGCTTGATGGACGACATCACGCGCGCGTTGGCCGAGTAGGCGTTCTGCAGCGCGAGCAGATGCGCCATTTCGTCGTCGATATTGACACCCGAGCTATCGCTCACCTTCTTCTGCAGGGTGTTCAGCACCACGGCCTGGCCATCGGCGAGTTGCTTGGCGGCGTTCGCCGCTTCGCCCTGCTGGCTGATGAACTGCTTGGCAAAATTGGTCAGCGTGCCGGTGAACGGCGCGCCCGTGGTGCCGATACCGGTTTGCGGCGAGTAGCGATAGTTGCCGGACTGCAGTTGCGTCAGAATGAAGTCGGAGCGCGTGGTATCCCCGGCAGCCGTCAACGGGTTGGTTGAGAACACGATGGCGCGCGAGGGATCGCCGAGCAGCCCGAGATTGACACTGATGCGCCCGGCGAGGCCTATCTGCTGTGAGCCGTTCGCGGTAATCGCGCCGCTATAAAGCCCGCCATTGTCGGTGAACAACGGGAGCTGTGCGTTGCCGCTGGTGAGCGACGACATCGTCGTGGTGACCGACGCCGCGAGGACGTCCGAGCGGTTCGGCGCACCGTCGTCGAGAACGCGCAGGGTCGAACCGGACGGATTCGAAAACTGAAGATTGGCGGTCGTGCCGAGCGCGGCGTTGAGTTGGGAAATCACCGAACCCATACCGCCGGAAAAGTTTATGCCGAGAACCTCGTCGTTCGGATCGAGCGTCGCGGTATTGCTCAGCGGCAGCACGCTCGGATCGTCGACACGCACGATCGAGAGATTGTGCGTGACGCCGGTGGTGTTGTCCTTGTAGCTGAGCCGGATGACGTTGCCGGACTGCAATCCCGCGAGGTCGAGGTCGTAGCCGGCCTGCGGCATGACCGAAGCGGGAGCCTCCGTGCCGGCCGTCGTCTTGTCCGACAGTGCGCTCGACATCGCCGCCGCGAACTGGTCGACCTGCGCCTGCGCCTTTACCAGCGTGTTGTCGCGCAATTCAAGATAGGCGGCGATCTTGCCTGAACGAATCGAGTTGGTGGATACGAGATCGTAGCTGCCGCCATGCGGGAAATTGATGGTGATGGTGCCGACGTTGCTCTTGGTCGGATCGGTGGGATTATACAGGGTGTTGGGCGTTATCGTGCCCTGTGGATTGAAGCTCAGTTGCGCCGCCTCGGTCCCAACGAGCTGCACGCCGGAATTCGTGAACACCGTCACCTGATTGAGGTCGTTGACGACGGTCCTGATATCCACCAGCGCCGACAACTGGGTGATGTATTGATCGCGCTGGTCCAGCAAAGACGCCGTCGCCGCGTCGGTCTTGCCGTTGTTCTGGAGCTGGTTGTTGATGAACGCGATCTGGGCCATCGCGTTGTTCGCCGTGACGATGGAGTCGTTGATGCCCATCTCGGCGTTGGCGCGAAGGTTCTGAATGCCTTGCGTCATCGCGTTCAGCGTCTGCGCCATGGTCTGCGCGGCGGCGACCGCACCGATCCGCGCCGATTGCGAGTCCGGACTGGTCGACAGCGCCTGGAAGGCGGTCAGGAGCTTGTTGAACGAATCCTCGATGGTGCCGGTTTCAGCCGGATTTCCATAGACATTCTGCAGATTGGCGAGAAAGGCCGCGCGGACATCGGCATAGGCCGCGCCGGAGGTTTCCGTGCGCAACTGCGTCTGCAGATACTGATCGAGCTGCCGGTCGACGCCGTTGAGCAGAACGCTCGACCCGTAGTCGCCGGTCATGCCGGCGACCTGGATCACCGACTTCTTGACGTAGCCCGGCGTTTCCGCGTTGGCGACGTTCGATCCGACTAGCGAGATCGCGGCTTGCGTCGCGCGAAGGCCCGACATCGCGGTCGAGAGAGCTTGGCTCAAACCCATGACTAATTGTCCATCTCAAATCGCATCGCGAACATCGCGGTCGCAGTTCAGCGCAGCACGTTCAGGAGATCCTGCACCATCGTGTTGGAGGTGGTGATGACCTTGGTGTTGGCCGAGTAGGCCTGCTGGGTGATGATCAGCTTGGTGAACTCATCGGCGATATCGGTGTTGGATCCTTCCAGCGACGAGCCGACGATGGTTCCGGCCTTGCCGTACAGCGCCTGGCCGGATGCGTCGGTCACCTCGAACGCTCCGCCATTGACGCGCTTGAGGAAGTTGGTGCCGTTGAAGGTCGCGACCGAGATTTCGGCGAGGTCGAGGTTGCGGCCATTGGAGTAGTTGCCGACGATGCGGCCGTTGGTACCGACGCCGACGGACTGCAACTGGCCGGCTGGGAAACCGTCCTGCTGGATCTGGTTGACCTGAACGTTGCCGTTGGCGTCAGCGAACTGGGTGACGCCGCCGGTGCCGAAGTTGATGACGGGGCTGCCCAGCGAAACGCCGTTGACGACCGCATTGGCGAGCGTGATGTTTGGTATCACCGGCGACATCTGGCCCGAGGCCGAGAAGGTGAAGTTGGTGTTGACGTTTTGCCACGCGACCTGGGTGCCGGTTGCGTTGGGATTGACCTGGTAGAACAGGTTCCAGGTATCGGTATGGCCGGGGCCGAGCGTGGCGCTGTCGGTCTTGGCCCAGCGGAACTGCAGGTTCACCGGTGCACCAGACACGTCGTAGGTCGTGACCGCACCGCCCGCCACCGACTCGTTGAGAAACGTCGAGGTGTCGTTGCCGATCACCTGGCCGGTGCCGATCGTACCGCCGCCGCCGCGCGTCGCCGTCGCCGTACCGGTGAAGCCGAGCGCGGCGAACGCCGTGGTGTTGTTGCTCGTCACCGACAGATTTGAGGCCGTGCCGGAATGCAGCGTGATCGAGCCGGCGCTGATCCCGGACGGGATTGCCGTGCCCGTGAGCGCGTCGATCTTGCCCAGCAAGGTTCCGATGCTGTCATCGACGTTGATCTGGTTGTTGCCGGCGGCGCCCGATGCCATGAAGGTAATCGTTTGGCCGTTGACCGTGATGGTGTCGCCCGCGATGAAGTTGGCGGAGATCGAGTCGGTGCCGGCCACGCCGCTGAGCATGGTCGCGAGCCCGTTCGCCACCGACGGCGTGCCCTTGTTTAGCTGAATGGTGCCCTGGGTATAGGCGTCGGTATAGGGTGCCGGCGGCGTACCCACGACCAGCGGATTGTATCCCGAAGTGTACGAACCCGGCGCAATCAATTCCGATCCGGGAGAGGAAACGTCATGTTTGGTCGTCAGCGGATAGCTGGCGAGGTTGGCGCGATAGTCGATACGAGTGGTTTCCTGCGCCGGCAGGAAGTCGTTCTGGAATCTGAGAACCTGCGGCGAACTGCCGGAAGGGTTGCCGGTGGTCGGATCGATCGGAACGCCCTGCAGATAATAGCCGGCGCCGTTGACGAGATAGCCGCTCTTGTCGATCTGGAAGTCGCCGCGGCGGGTGAAGCGATCGACGCCGTCGAAAACCGGCGTGCCATCGGTGAAGTTGCCGGGCTTTTGCACCGCGAAGAAGCCGTTGCCGTTGATCGCCATGAAGGTCGCGACCGAGGCGGTCTGCACGTCGCCCTGCACCGAGTTGGTGGAGCGGGATTGCGTGGTCACGCCACCGGCGAGCTGCGCGGTCGACGAGGTCTGCGGAATGAGATCGAGGAAGGAGGTGTCGACGCGCTTGAACGCCGTGGTCTGCGAGTTGGCGATGTTGCCCGAGACGTTTTCCAGCGCATAGGAGTTCGCCCGAAGACCGCCGACTGCGGTGGTAAGAGCGCCGAAGATACCCATGACATTTTCTCCAAATTCGATCCGGGCGGCTCGCCGGTCTCAGAAAACCCAGGCCGCGTCGGGAGAAGATGTCGCAAGCGTCGTGCCAAACTATAAAATCAATATAAATCAATGACTTAAATAAAAGACCCCGGTCCATGGACCGGGGCACAATTGCCGGGCGGGCAACAATTGCCGGGCGCGAGGCGCTAGGAAGCCGACGCAGCCGCCGGGTGAAATACCAGCCCGAACCCGTCGATGCAGTAGCGCAGACCGGTCGGCTTCGGCCCGTCCTCGAAGACGTGTCCCATGTGTCCGCCGCAGCGGCGGCAATGGACTTCGGTGCGCGTCATTCCGTACGACGTATCCTTGGTTTCGCCGATGGCATTGTCGAGCGGTTTCCAGAAGCTCGGCCAGCCGGTGCCGCTCTCGTATTTGGTGTCCGAGGAGAACAGCGGCAGGTCGCAGCCGGCGCAGGCGAAGACGCCCTTGCGTTTTTCCTTCAGCAGCGGGCTCGACCCCGGCCGCTCGGTGCCGTGCTTGCGCAGGATTTCATATTGCTGCGGCGTGAGTTGCGCGCGCCACTCGGCGTCGGTCTTTTCGATCTCGAATTTCTCGGCGGCCTGCGCCGGCGTCGTACGCAGCCAGCGGAAGGCAGCAAGGCCAAACAGGCCGGCAACGGTCGAGAGCAGGATACGGCGGTCGATCATGGAAGTCTCCGTGCGGTGGCGGGCGTAACGGTTCGCCATCAGATACGGTCCGCGCGCGGCGACGTTACACGGATCCGCCTCGAATATTCTCACTTTCCTGCGAGGGAACGGATGCCGGCGCGCTTTCCGGCGCCGGCTGCGGTGATTGCGGACGCGCC
>DATCXE010000283.1:0-3586 GCA_036565985.1 Bradyrhizobium sp. | reverse complement strand
CGGCCGTGTCCGCTTCGCCCGCGTGCGCATTGGCGATGCGAAGTTCGCCGCCCGCGTGCCGCCGGGGTTTTCCGTATCCGACGGCTCGGTCGGGCTCGTGTTCGATCCCGCGCATGTACATGTCTATGCCGACAGCCGTCTGGTCGAGGGGGTTGCCTGATGGACAAGACCATCAACCAGAAAGCCTGGTTCCTGGTGCTGCCGGTGTTCCTGGTGGTCGCGTTCTCCGCGATCCTGCCGCTGATGACCGTCGTGAACTATTCGATGCAGGATACGTTCGGCAACAACCAGTTCTTCTGGAACGGCGTCGGCTGGTTCAAGGAACTGCTGGATCCGTCGACCGATCTGGGCGGGCGCTTCCTTGCTTCGCTCGGCCGCAATCTGCTGTTCTCGGCCATCATCCTTGCGATCGAGGTGCCGCTCGGGATCGTGGTGGCGCTGTCGATGCCGCGCCAGGGCTGGACGGTTGCTGCGTGTCTGGTGATCCTCGCGCTGCCGCTGTTGATCCCGTGGAATGTGGTCGGAACCATCTGGCAGATCTTCGGGCGGCCCGACATCGGCCTGCTCGGCTATACGCTGAACAGCCTCGGCATCGAATACAATTACGTCTCCAACGAGTTCGACGCCTGGGCCACCGTCATCGTGATGGACGTCTGGCACTGGACCAGCCTCGTTGCGCTGTTGTGCTACGCCGGGCTGAAGTCGATCCCCGACGCCTATTACCAGGCGGCGCAGATCGACGGCGCCTCGCGCTGGGCGGTGTTCAAGGCGATCCAGTTGCCGAAGATGAACCGCGTGCTGCTGATCGCGGTGCTGCTGCGGTTCATGGACAGCTTCATGATCTACACCGAGCCGTTCGTGGTGACCGGCGGCGGGCCCGGCAACTCGACCACCTTCGTCTCGATCGAACTGGTCAAGATCGCGCTCGGGCAGTTCGACCTCGGCAAGGCCGCGGCGCTTTCGCTGGTCTACAATCTGATCATCCTGATCGTGTGCTGGATCTTCTACACCGTGATGACCAACGCCGGGACCGAGCGTCCCGAGAAACAGGGAGCCGCGTGATGAACACGATTCCCGGCCGCCGCATCATCATGGTGGTGTTCCTGGCCTTCCTGCTGTTGCCGATCTACTGGCTCGTCAACATGAGCTTCAAGACGAATACCGAGATCGTCACGACGATGACGCTGTGGCCGCACCAGCCGACGCTGGAGAACTACAAGCGCATCTTCACCGACGAGAGCTGGTATTCCGGCTACATCAATTCGCTGACCTACGTCCTGATCAACACGGTGATCTCGATCTCGGTGGCGTTGCCGGCCGCTTACGCCTTTTCACGCTATCGGTTCCTCGGCGACAAGCATCTGTTCTTCTGGCTGCTGTCGAACCGCATGGCGCCGGCGGCGGTGTTTGCGCTGCCGTTCTTCAATCTCTATTCGGCGATCAATCTGTTCGATACGCCCTGGGCGGTCGCGCTCGCGCATTGCATTTTCAATGTGCCGCTCGCGGTCTGGATCCTCGAAGGTTTCGTCTCCGGCGTGCCGCGCGAGATCGACGAGACCGCATTCCTCGACGGCTATTCGTTCCCGCGCTTCTTCGTCAAGATCCTGGTGCCGCTGATCGCCAGCGGCATCGGCGTTGCCGCATTCTTCTGCTTCATGTTCTCCTGGGTCGAACTGCTGCTGGCGCGCACGCTGACCTCGGTCAACGCCAAGCCGATTTCGGCGATCATGACGCGCACGGTCTCGGCCGCCGGCATGGATTGGGGCCTGCTGGCTGCGGCCGGCGTACTCACCATCATCCCCGGCGCCCTGGTGATCTGGTTCGTCCGCAACTATATCGCGCGCGGCTTCGCGCTCGGTCGAGTTTAGGGGGGCGCACATGGAGCACATCGCATGGATGGCGTGGACGCTACCGACCGCGATCTTCTTCGTGATGCTGGCGTCGACGCTCGGCGTCATGACGTGGCTCGCGGTTGCCTATCCCGAAGCCGAGCGCATCGGCGTGCTGCGGATTCCGACCACGCGCGGCGACCGGCTGTTCATCTCGCTGGTGCTCGCTGCCGTCATCCATCTGTTGTGGATCGCCTTTGTCGGCACCGATCCGATCGCCACGCTGCCGATCGGGGAGGGCGTTGAAATATCGAGCCTGTGGCTCGCAACCCTGATTTCGCTTCTCTCGGCCGTTGCGATCTTCCGCACCGTCTAGGAAGCGAAAAAGAGCAGATCCGGGAACAACCCGGGCCTGAGTTCGTGTTTGTCGCTGCAACCGGAGGATTCAACATGCGACGCTTGAGAGGAAGAAACGGACCCTCGACCAAGGAGAGTTTTCTGACGATGACCAGCGCGGCTGCGCTGATCGCGGCTTCCGTTACCGTTGCCGCACCCGCGCGTGCGGACGACGCCGTCAATCAAAGGTGGATCGACAGCGAATTCCAGCCTTCGACGCTGTCGAAGGCCGACCAGTTGAAGGAGCTGCAGTGGTTCGAGAAGGCTGCGGCGCCCTTCAAGGGAATGGAAATCAACGTCGTGTCGGAAACGATCACGACGCATGAGTATGAATCGCGGACGCTGGCGAAGGCCTTCACCGAGATCACCGGCATCAAGATCAAGCACGACCTGATCCAGGAAGGTGACGTCGTCGAAAAGCTGCAGACCCAGATGCAGTCCGGCAAGAACGTCTACGACGGCTGGATCAATGATAGCGACCTGATCGGAACGCACTTCCGCTACGGCCAGACCGTGATCCTGTCGGACTACATGACCGGCGAGGGCAAGGACGTCACCAATCCGCAGCTCGACGTCAACGACTTCATCGGCAAGTCATTCACCACGGGCCCGGACGGCAAGCTCTATCAGCTTCCCGACCAGCAGTTCGCGAACCTCTATTGGTTCCGCTACGACTGGTTCTCCAATCCGGACTACAAGGCCAAGTTCAAGGCCAAGTATGGCTACGATCTCGGCGTTCCCGTGAACTGGTCGGCCTATGAAGACATTGCCGAGTTCTTCACCAACGACATCAAGGAGATCAACGGCGTCAAGATCTATGGCCACATGGACTACGGCAAGAAGGATCCCTCGCTGGGCTGGCGTTTCACCGACGCCTGGCTGTCGATGGCCGGGAACGGCGACAAGGGCATCCCGAACGGCAAGCCGGTCGATGAATGGGGCATCCGCATGGAAGGCTGCCGTCCCGTCGGCTCGTCCGTCGAGCGCGGCGGCGACACCAACGGCCCGGCGGCGGTCTATTCGATCGTCAAATATCTCGAGTGGATGAAGAAGTATGCCCCGCCGCAGGCGCTCGGCATGACCTTCTCCGAATCGGGACCGGTGCCGGCCCAAGGTGCGATCGCGCAGCAGATTTTCTGGTACACCGCCTTCACCGCCGACATGGTGAAGCCTGGTATCCCGGTCGTGAACGCGGACGGCACGCCGAAGTGGCGCATGGCGCCGTCGCCGCACGGCTCGTACTGGAAGGAAGGCATGAAGCTCGGCTATCAGGACGCCGGTTCCGCCACGCTCCTGAAGTCGACCCCGCCCGATCGCCGCAAGGCGGCCTGGCTCTATCTGCAGTTCATCAACTCCAAGAC
>DATCXE010000280.1:0-2599 GCA_036565985.1 Bradyrhizobium sp. | reverse complement strand
GGCGAGACGGATGGATGGATCCGCCGTGCCGACCCGGCCGAGCACGAAGGCCTCGCGCTGCGATGGTTCGGGAAGGGCGCTGTGGTCGCCGATGATGCGAATGCGACATGTCGAGCAGCGGGCGCGGCCGCCGCAGACGCTGGCGTGCGGCACGTTGTAGCGCAGGCTGGCCTCGAGCACGCTGAGGCCCTTGGGGACGCGGACCGTCCGGCCGTTGCCGTAGGAGAGACTGATCATGCCGCGGCGGCGCTCGTTGATGGCGCGGACGCCCCTTGCCAGCAGCGCGATGCCGATCAGGCCGAGATAGCCGATCAGGAGATAATCCGTGACGCGATCGAGTACCTGCGCCTGCTCCGGTGTGCCGATCTGGCCTGGCGTCAGGTTTTCCGCCCGCCATTCGACGCTGTCGCTATCGATGACGATGCGGCCGCCCTGATAGAATCCAAGCATCGCAAGCGTCGGAATCAGCACCGCCGCAGCGAGCAGGAACGGCGCCGCGCGCTTGTAGAACGCCTTCATGCGGAGCCAGAAGTAAAGTCCGATGCAGCCATGGACCCAGGCAACGGTCATGACCGCGAGCATCATCCAGATCCGCCACGGCGCCGACACCCAGTACACAAACAGCACTTGCGGATAGAGCTTCTCATGTCCGTACAGCGTGTGGCCGAGCCGCACGCCGATGATGTGGGAGATCACGAGTGCCGGGACGCTCAGGCCCAAGACGAGCTGGAGCGGCTCCATCGTCTTCCAGCGGAACTGCCGGCGTTCGTACAGGGCCCAGATGCCGAGCGCGGTGTGCACCAGGCAGGCCGTGTAGAACAGGACCGCGACCGGGAGGAACTGCCAGAACAGGGTGTGGAAGTAGACGCCGCCCGCCAGCGCCGCCATCGAGACGTTGCCGAGCGCGTGATTGAGAAAATGGCTGAGCAGATAGGCGAACAGCACCAGGCCGCAGGCAAGCCGAACTTGCCGGACGCCGATGCCGCGTAGGTAGGTCCTCAGCTGTTCTCGGGATATGGCGGCCATGCGATCCATAAGGGCTATATCGGCGATGGTAGCGTTTTATTCCCGCGGTGAACACTATCTGCCGTCGTCCCTGCGTTCGTTCGCAGGGACGACGATAGACTTTTTTCCTTGGCAGCACGTTGACACCTTCTGACCAGTCGAGGAGAAAGCGCCGTGACGATTGCCCCGCCCGATAACAGCCACGCCAAACCGGCGACGCCATGGCTTGCCGTCGCGTTGCTGATTGCGGCGATGACGGCGATGCGGCTGGTCTATGCCGGCCTGCTCGAACTGCGCACCGACGAGGCCTACTACTGGACCTGGTCGAAGGAGAGCGTGCTGTCCTTCCTCGATCATCCGCCCGGGATCGCCTGGTCGATCCGGTTCGGCACCGCGATCTTTGGCGACACCAATCTCGGCGTGCGGTTCGGCGGCATCGTTGCGATGCTGGTCACGCAATTGCTGCTTGCCGATATCGTCCGGCGCGTCACGCACGATGCGCGCGCCGTCGTGTTCGCCGTACTGATGCCGGAAGCGGCGCTCTATTACGGCCTGCTGATGGCGAAGGTGGCGCCCGACACGGCGATGATCCCGTTTGCGGTCGCGATGCTGTGGGCCCTGGTGCGGCTGCACGAGAGCGGCAATCCGCGCTGGTGGCTCGCCGCGGGTCTTTTCGCGGGGCTGGCGCTGCTGTCGAAGTTCACCGCGATCATGCTGTTGCCGGCGGTGCTGGCGTTTGCGCTGGTGCCGGACTGGCGCCGGCGCTGGCTGCTCAGCCCGTATCCGTGGCGGGCGGCGCTGATAGCGGTGCTGGTGTTCTCGCCGGTCCTGATCTGGAACGCGCAGCACGATTGGGCCGCGTTCCGCTTTCAGGCCGTCCGCGCGGTCGCAACCCATCCATTGTCGTTGCGCACGGTCGGCGAATTCTTCGGCATGCAATTCGGTCTGGTCGGGTTCGTGCTGCTGCCGGTGGTGCTGTCTGGCGTGACGCTGACGGCGTGGCGCGGCTATCGCACCCGCGAGCCCGTCGCCATCCTGCTGTCGACCGCGGTGCTGGTGCCGTTCTGTTATTTCTTCTGGAAGTCGCTGACGCTGCGGGTCGGCGACACCTGGCCGATGTTCCTCTGGCCCGCAGGCTTTGCCGCCACCGCCATCAATCTTGCGCTGCTGTCGCGCGAGGGTTGGCCGGAGCGGTTCGTCAAATCGTCTTTCTGGTGGGCGAGAGTCGCGATCATCTCGGGCATCGCCTTTGTCGTCGCGGTGTTTCTGTATTACGTCGCGGCGCCCTGGAACCTGATCGGCAGGACCGATCCTGTCGGCGCCGAGGCCGGCTATCAACCGATCGTGGCGCGCGCGGAGGCACAGTTGCAGCAGACCGGTGCGACCTGGATCGCCACCTCCGACTATCGCACCTACGCCATGCTGCGCTGGTACTTCAATGGCCGCGTGCCGGTCATCCAGATCAACGAGCGCGGAAGATTCCAGGGCTTTCGCGATCCCGGCATGGACCTGATCAGGGATCGCACCGGCCTCTATGTTGCGCGCGAGCCCGAACAGCGATTGCCGCTCTGGGGTCTCACTACCGCGAAGCGGC
>DATCXE010000277.1:0-4550 GCA_036565985.1 Bradyrhizobium sp. | reverse complement strand
GCCGAGGAGCTGCGCCGTTCGATGGAGCAAATCGCCAGCGGAGCTGAGGAAGCTGCCAGCGCAGCCCAGGAAACCCTGGCGGTGGCCACCAACACGGCGGCAACGCTGGTTCAAGCGCGGGATCGCGCCGAAGGCGCGCGTCGGCGAACAGAGGCTGTCGAATCGCTTCTGCTTGAGACGTCGGGTCAGATTGGAACCTGGGCCGGCAATATCAAGCACAATGGCGACCGGCAGGCAGGCACCGTCGACATCATGGCGCGACTAAGCGAACAGGCGGCGAGCATCGGCGATGTCACCAAGACCGTCAGCCAGGTTTCCGACCAGACTAATTTGCTGGCGCTGAACGCCGCCATCGAAGCCGCGCGTGCCGGCGACCACGGCCGCGGATTTGCAGTAGTGGCCGACGAAGTTCGAGCACTGGCAGAAACCTCGGAAAAAAGCGCGCAGGACGTGCAAAGTCTTGCCGCGCAAATCGAGACCCAGGTGGGCTCGATGGCGTCGATCATCAAAACGGCGGCGACCACGGCGATGGATGAGGCCCAAAAGAGCCAGACCGTCATTCTGGCGCTGAGCGAACTTCGCAAGGAAGTCGGTGCCTTGGCCGAGGGCAGCCAATCCATTGCCGTGGCGACACTGGAAGCTGAAGCTGCAGCTCGCGAGGCGCAAAAGGGCGCTGAGATCATTTCTGCCGCTGCTGAAGAGCAGGCTGCGGCTGCGGCGGAGGCGCTTCGCAGTGTCGAACAGCAGGCCGGCGTGCTCGACGAAAGTCAGGTCGCATCCCGGTCCCTGTCGGTACTTGCCACCGACCTCAAAATGGCTTCGGCCAGCGCCGATCAACTCGCCTCCGCGGCCGAGCAGCTCTCCACCGCGGTTCAGGAAATGTCGGGATCAGCCGCGCAGATCATGACTGCGGTCGATCAGATCAGCCGCGGCGCGCAACAGCAGGCTGCTGCGACCCAGCAAGCCAGCACGGCGATGAACCAGGTAGAAAAGACCGCCCTGTCTTTTCGCGAGAGCGCCGTCGCATCGATGGAGCGCACGCAGCGGATGGACGCCATGCTCGGCGAGTGCCGCTCGCAGATCACCGACCTGTCGCAGGGCGTTATGCGATCGATTGAAACGACGCGTCAAAGCCTCGAAATGATTGCCGGACTTGAAAACATCAGCGCCAGTATCGACAAGATTGTTGATGGAATCAGCATGGTGTCGATTCAGACCAACATGTTGGCCGTAAACGGCTCGGTCGAAGCCGCGCGCGCAGGCGAATTCGGCAAGGGGTTCGCCGTCGTTTCAAAGGACATCCGCAACCTCGCCCGCGATTCCAGCGAGAATGCCGCGCGTATCAAGGAGACCGTTCGCGCGATCCAGGGGCAGATTGCGGCCGTGCGCCGCGAACTGGAGCGCGTGATTGGCAGCGCTGAGACGGAAAACCAGAAGACCGATGCCGTGCTGGCCGGCTTCGAGATCGTGCAAAAGGACGTCGCCCAGATCGCCGCCGGCAACGACCAGATCGCGACCAGCGCCAAAGCGATCCTCGCTTCGATGAAGGACGTCAGTCAAAGTGCGCGCCAGGTCGCCTCGGTCGCCGAGGAAGCCGCCAGCGCGTCGGCCCAGGCGGCAGCGGCTGCCAAGCAGCAGGCGAGAGGAACAGAAGATCTCGCAGCAGCTATCGAGGAGATTGCCTCCCTGGCCGAAACCATTCAGAGCCGCGATGGCTAGCAGACGGGAACAGACCCGGAAGACGGCCCAGCTTTCGACAGACAGAGCTGCGCCTGTCGCGCCAGATACTGATGAGGTAGTCGAAGATCTCTTGGTATTCCAGCTTGCGGGGGAGCCCTTCGGTCTGCGTCTTAACGTTGTTGCGGAAATCATTCGGCCGCCAGTTCTGGCGCATATGCCACTTGTGCCGCCGAGCCTGCTCGGATTGGCCAATCTTCGCGGCATCGTGATGCCGGTCGTGAGCCTGCGGGCTCTGCTGCATCTGCCGGAAATAGCAACGGACAAGTCGACACGCGTGATCGTCGTACGCGGCGACAATCCAGTCGGGTTCGTCGTCGACGGCATCCGCGGTCTGTTGGTAGTAGCCACCGACCGACTTGAAACGGACGATAGCGGCACCGATGCCGTTGGTTCCGGACTGCTGGACGGGGTCATCAAAGGCGCCGAAGGCGAAAGCCCGATCAAGCTGTTGAGCCCTTCGCGTCTTCTGCACGGGCAATTCGTTCGGCTCGGTACTGCTTCGGCGCCGACAGAAACCCGGACATCGTTCGCAAAAAGCGCGCCTGTCGGGAAGCCAGCGAAGGCGCTGATCTCCCTGTTGAGTTTCTATCTCGGTCAGCAGGAATATGCTTTACCCATTGACCGGGTGCGAGAGATCATTCCGCTGCCGGCTCACATCTCGGAATTGCCTCGTCCGGAAACCGCCGTGTTGGGTGTAGTGACGCTGCGGGACAGTCTTCTCCCGCTCGTTTCGTTACGTACTTTGTTGGGCCTGCCGACCGGCGATCAGCACGGACCGCGCGGCAAGGTCGTTGTCATGTCGATCGGCGAAGGCACCGTTGGAATTGTGATCGATGCAACCCGGGAGATTCTCCGTCTTGATCCGGACATGGTCGATCCGGCGCCGACGTTGCTGACGCGCGGGGAGGGGGACGCGGAGATTACGTCGATTTGCCGGCTCGACGGTGGACGCCGATTGGTCGCGTTGCTGTCGCCTGACCGGTTGTTTCGGTCGGAGCTTGTTCAGCGTATCCTGGACGAGCAGGGGACCAGTGAACCCGGGTTGCAACCTGAAACGAACGCCATGGCAGACGAGCAATTCATTATTTTTCGGCTGGGCAATCAGGACTACGGCATTCCCATTGCCGCGGTAAGCGAGATCGCCCGCCCGCCGGAGCATATTACCCGGTTGCCGAAATCTCCGGCGTTCATCGACGGGGTGATGAACTTGCGCGGCAGCGTCGTGCCGATCGTGGACCTGCGGCGTCGTTTTGATCTGACGGGCACGGAACAGCTCGGTTCCCGTCGCATTCTCATGCTGGCGATCGGCGGCGTGACCGCGGGATTCCTTGTCGACAGCGTCTCCAGGATCATGAAAGTACCGATCGATGCCATTTGTCCGGCGCCCGAACTTTCGCCCGAACAGATGCGGCTGATCTCGCGCCTGGTCAATCTTGAGGCCAGCGGTCAACTGATCCTGCTCGTCGATCCCGCACAGCTGCTCGATCAGGTCGAGGCTGATCTTCTCGCAAAGTTCGCCGGTTCCAAACTAGATGCACCCGTGACCGTTTCGTGATCCGGCTCTTGATCGCTGACGACTCGGCCCTGATGCGGAAGTTGCTCGAAGGCATCTTCGCCGCAGAGGGCGACTTCGACATCCGTATGGCTCGCAACGGCAATGAAGCCCTCGAACTGGTTCGTGCTTTCGATCCGCAGGTCGTAACGCTCGATGTCCAGATGCCCGGCATGGACGGCTTGACTTGCCTTAGCCGGATCATGATCGAGGCGCCGCGGCCAGTCGTGATGATCTCCTCGCTGACAGCGGAAGGCGCCGAAGCGACGCTGGAAGCGATTGAACTCGGAGCAGTCGATTTTATCGCCAAGCCAGGTGGCGCGGTTTCACTGGAGATCGATCGCTTGCGACCGCTGCTGGTGGAAAAGGTTCGAGCCGCATCCAGCGCCCGGATCCGGCGAACCCTGCGGCTGGCTGAGCGCGTTCGCCATCAGATTCGCGGCGCAGGACTGGCGTCGCGACCCCGCCCAAGCCGCGCCTCACCGTCACCGGGCGCAAAGACCGGGAAAGCCGGTATGAAGCCCGGGAGTGCCACACTTCCGGGACTCGTGCTGATTGGGACCTCCACCGGAGGCCCAGCGGCGCTCGATATCGTGCTGCCGCAACTACCGGCGGACTTTCCCTGGCCTATTCTTGTCGCCCAGCATTTGCCGGCGAGTTTCACCGGGCCCTTTGCCAAACGACTTAACCGGGAATGCGACCTCGATGTCGTCGAGGTCAATCGACCGATGCCCCTGAAGCCCGGCACCATCTACATCGGGAAGGGCGATGCCGACGTAATGGTCGCACCTCGGGCGGCCGGCGTCATCGCGATGCCGGTGCCCGCCAAGGGCAGCTATTTATGGCATCCAAGCGTGGAACGCATGGTGGCCAGCGCGCTTGATCACCTCGAAGCCTCTCACCTGGTCGGCGTAATGATGACGGGAATGGGCAATGACGGCGCCGAGGCGATGAAACGTCTGCGGTTCACCGGTGGGCATACCATCGCTGAAGCCGAGTCCAGCGCGGTCGTCTGGGGCATGCCGGGTGAACTGGTGAAGAATGGTGGTGCCGAAACGGTACGGCCGCTGGAAGATATTGCCGAAGCAATCATTGAAATGGTGAATTCCTGTGCCGCTAATTAGAGGCAAAAAGGGCGGAGCGAGCGGCGAGACTTCAGGCTCGCAGCAAGGCGTTCTGGACAGTCCCGATGCGGACAGCCGCTGGACGGCGGCTCGCGCGCTTGCGGGTCAGGCGGACGCAGTGCCGGCGCTCGCCG
>DATCXE010000272.1:0-7321 GCA_036565985.1 Bradyrhizobium sp. | reverse complement strand
GGGAGCCGGGCGGATGCCGGCATATTGTTCCAGGATCAACTGATCGGCGGCCAGCGCCTCGTCCGGCGCGTAGCCCCAGAACTCCTTGCGGACGCGCTGATGCATCCGTTCGGCAAAGGCTTCCGCGAGGCGGTCGGCCAGCGCCTTGCACAGGATCGAGGAGTAGTCGTCATTGGCGTTCTTGAAACGGTCGGCGACCACGTCCTCGCCGATCCCGGCCGTGACCACGAAGCCGCCGATATAATCAGGCACGGCCGAGGATGCGGGCGCGATGAAATCCGACAGCGCGGCGTTGAAGCGGCCTTCGCGTTTCTCCAGTTGCTGGCGCAGAGTGTGGAACGTCGCGATCTTCTTCTTTCGCGTATCGTCGGCATAAACGGCGATATCGTCGCCCTCGGCGTTCGCGGGCCAGAAGCCAACGGTGGCGCGCGCCGTGAACCACTTCTCCTTGATGATGCGGTCGAGCATCTTGCGCGCGTCGTCATACAGCGAGCGGGCGACCTCGCCGACCTTGGGATCGTCGAGAATGGCCGGGAAACGCCCGGTCAGTTCCCAGGTCTGGAAGAAGGGTGTCCAGTCGATGTATTCGGCGAGCTCCGCGAGGTCGTAGGCGTCGAAGCTCCTGAGGCCGAAGAAGGAAGGCCTGGTCGGCGGCGTCTTCGCAAAGTCGGCCTTGACCGCGTTGGCGCGGGCATCCGCCAGCTTCAGGCGCTTCTTGTCGGCCTGCGCGCGCAGATGTGCCGCCGAGATCTTGGCATATTCGGCGCGGATGTCGGCGGCATAGGCGTGGCGCTTCTCGGGAGACAGCAGCGACGACGCTACGCCGACCGCGCGGCTGGCGTCGTTGACGTGCACGACCGGGCCGCCCTTGTAGTTCGGGTCGATCTTGACGGCGGTATGGACGCGGCTCGTGGTGGCGCCGCCGATCAGCAGCGGCATGTTCATGCCCTGCCGTTCCATCTCGCCGGCCAGGAAGCTCATCTCGTCGAGCGAGGGCGTGATCAGGCCGGACAGCCCGATGATGTCGGCGCCTTCGGCTTTTGCCGTCTCGATGATCTTGTTGGCCGGCACCATGACGCCGAGGTCGATGACCTCGAAATTGTTACATTGCAGCACGATGCCGACGATGTTCTTGCCGATGTCGTGGACGTCGCCCTTGACGGTCGCGAGCACGATCTTGCCGGCGGCATTGCGGCCGTCGCCGGTGATGCCATTGGCGAGGTTGCGCGCCTTCTCCTCTTCCATGAACGGCATCAGATAGGCGACCGCCTGCTTCATCACGCGCGCGGACTTCACCACCTGCGGCAGGAACATCTTTCCGTCGCCGAAGAGGTCGCCGACGATGTTCATGCCGGCCATCAGCGGGCCTTCGATCACGTTCAGCGGCCGCTCGACCGTCAGCCGCGCAGCTTCCGTGTCTTCCTCGATGAATTCGGTGATGCCGTGCACCAGCGCGTGAGACAGCCGCTTCTCGACCGGCCATTCGCGCCAGGCGAGATCCTGCTCCTTGGTCTGCTTCTCCTTGCCGCGGAATTTTTCGGCCAGCGCCAGCAGCCGCTCGGACGCGCTCGCGTCGCGGTTGAGGATGACGTCTTCGCAAGTTTGGCGCAGTTCGGGGTCGATGTCGTCATAGACGATCATCTGCCCGGCATTGACGATACCCATGTCCATGCCGGCCTTGATGGCATGATACAGGAACACCGAATGCATGGCCTCGCGCACCGGCTCGTTGCCGCGGAACGAGAACGACAGGTTGGAGACGCCGCCGGAGATATGGGCGTGCGGCAGGTTCTGGCGGATCCAGCGCGTCGCTTCGATGAAATCGACGCCGTAATTGTTGTGTTCTTCCAGCCCCGTCGCGATCGCAAAGATGTTCGGATCGAAGATGATATCCTCGGGAGGAAAGCCGACCTGATCGACAAGGATGTCGTAGGCCCGTTTGCAGATCTCGGTCTTGCGCGCGAACGTATCCGCCTGGCCGACCTCGTCGAACGCCATCACCACAACGGCGGCGCCATGGCGCCGCGCGATCTGGGCCTCGTGGATGAATTTCTCGACACCTTCCTTCATCGAGATCGAGTTCACGACAGGCTTGCCCTGAACGCATTTCAGGCCGGCCTCGATCACGGCGAATTTCGAGGAGTCCACCATCACGGGCACGCGGGCGATGTCGGGCTCGGCGGCGACGAGGTTGAGGAAGGTCACCATCGCGGCTTCCGAATCCAGCAGGCCCTCGTCCATGTTGACGTCGATGATCTGCGCGCCGTTCTCGACCTGGTCGCGCGCCACCTGCAGCGCTGCGGTGTAGTCGCCCGCGGTGATCAGCTTGCGGAATTTGGCCGAGCCCGTGACGTTGGTGCGCTCGCCGACGTTCACGAACGGAATCGCCGGCGTCAGTTCGAACGGCTCGAGGCCCGAAAGCCGCAGCCGCGGCTCGATCACGGGAACAGCGCGCGGCGCGTGCGGCGCGACAGCAGCGGCAATCGCGGCGATATGGTCCGGCGTGGTGCCGCAGCAGCCGCCGACGATGTTGACGAGGCCAGCCTCGGCGAACTCGCCGATCAGGCGCGCCATGTATTCCGGGCTCTCGTCGTACTGGCCGAACTCGTTGGGAAGCCCGGCGTTCGGATAGGCGCAGACCAGCGTATCGGCGACGCGGCCGATGTCGGCGATATGCGCGCGCAGGTCTTCGGCGCCGAGCGCACAGTTGAAGCCGATGGTGATCGGCCTGGCGTGCCGCACCGAATTCCAGAACGCCTCCGGCAATTGCCCGGACAGCAGGCGGCCGGACTTGTCGGTGATGGTGCCCGAGATCATCACGGGCACGTCGATGCCGCGTTCCTCGGTGATCTCCGAAATGGCGTAGAGCGCAGCCTTTGCGTTCAGGGTATCGAAGATGGTTTCGACCAGCAGCAGATCGGCGCCGCCATCCAGCAGCCCGTTGATCTGTTCGCCATAGGCCTTGCGCAGATCGTCGAAGGTGACGGCGCGGTAGCCGGGGTTGGAAACATCAGGCGAGATCGAAGCCGTGCGGTTGGTCGGGCCCAGCGCGCCCGCGACGAAACGCTGTTTGCCGTCCTCCGCGCTGACGCGCTCGGCGGCGGCGCGGGCGAGCCTTGCGCCGTCGCGGTTCAGTTCGTAGGCGAGATCCGACATGTCGTAGTCGGCCTGCGCGATCGAGGTCGAGGAGAACGTGTTGGTCGCGACGATGTCGGCGCCGGCGCGCAAGTATGCGGCGTGGATATCCTCGATCGCCTTCGGCTGCGTCAGGATCAGCAGATCGTTGTTGCCACGGACGTCGCGATGGAAATCGGCAAATCGCTGCCCCCGAAACGCGGCCTCGTCATATTGCAGGCCCTGGATCATCGTGCCCATGGCGCCGTCGAGCACCAGGATGCGTTCGCGGGCGGCGGCGAGCAGGGCGGTTCGCTTGGGCGATACCTTGGACGAAATCGAAGCGGTCATCGGATCAGGCGGCTTTCTGTGTGCCATTGGGACGTATGCCCAGAAGATGGCTGATCGCAAACACGAGGTCCGCGCGGTTCATGGTGTAGAAATGAAAGGTATCGACGCCGTGCTTGGCGAGCTTTTGCACCTGACCGGCGACGACAGTGGCGGCGACGAGCTTGCGCGTCTCGGCGTCGTCGTCGAGGCCTTCGAACTTGTCCGCCAGCCAATTCGGCACCGATGTGCCCGCGCGGGTCACGAAGCCGCGCGCCTGCTTGAAATTGTGCATCGGCATGATGCCCGGCACGACAGGAATATCGATGCCGCGCGCGCGGACGCGGTCGAGGTAGCGGAAGTAGAGATCGTTATCGAAGAACACCTGCGTGATGGCGCGCGCCGCTCCGGCGTCGACCTTGGCCTTCAGCGTGTCGATGTCGGCGTCGATCGTCGGGCTCTCGGGATGCTTTTCCGGATAGGCCGAGACCGAGATTTCGATATCGGGATAGCGCTTCTTGATGCCTTCGATCAGGTCCGGCGAACTCTGATAACCGTCGGGATGGGCGCGATAGGCCGTGCCGATGCCGGTGGTGGGATCACCACGCAGCGCGACGATATGGCGGACGCCAATCTCGTGATAGCGCGCCACGACGTCGTCGATCTCGCCCTTCGGCGCGCCGACGCAGGTCAGATGCGCGGCCGGCACCAGATCGGTCTCCTTCAGGATGCGGGCGATGGTCGAATGGGTGCGCTCCCGGGTCGATCCGCCGGCGCCATAGGTCACTGAAACGAAATTCGGCGCGAGCGGCGCCAGCCGGTTGATGGTCTCCCACAGGCTGCGCTCCATCTCCTCGGTCTTGGGTGGGAAGAACTCGAAGGAGATCTTCGGCGAATGGAGCGCACGCTGGCCGGCGAAAGCGGAAGGCGTAACTTCGGTCATGGCTCACAGGGCTCCAATGGGCGGACATCAGGCCTGGCGGCCGTCAGCTAAAATAGGCCAAAGGCGGCGTCCCAAATAGCCCATCTATGGTGGGAAATGGCCCAATATTCATCTATGATATACATTTATTGTCTTGTGAGCAGGAAATCGGTGGGCAGGACAAAGATAAATTTATCTATTAAATATCAGATAGATATAGAATTAGCGACGACTTGGGCAAGATCGAAGGAATGTGGGTAGTTTGAATTTTTAACGTTTATGAAGTAGTTCATCCCACTGCAAGTAACCGCGCGGACCGGCGCTTTCTCCACAAGCGCGGGCCTGATCTGCGCCAGCCGGGCCTTTGTCGCCTTCGGTTACCGCACTAGCTTAGCGCGATGATCCCGCTTTCAGTCCTCGACCTTTCCGTCGTCACCACAGGCACAAAACCCGCCGCCGCGCTGCGCAACAGCATCGATCTGGCGCGCCATGTCGATGCGCTTGGTTACGTCCGCTACTGGCTTGCCGAGCACCATAACCTCGCCTCGGTGGCCAGCCCCGCGCCCGATCTGATGATTGGGCAGATTGCGGCGGTGACGAAGAACATTCGCGTCGGCTCCGGCGGTGTGATGCTGCCCAACCACGCGCCGCTTGTCGTGGCCGAACGCTTCAAGATGCTGGAGGCGCTGTTTCCCGGCCGGATCGATCTCGGCCTCGGCCGCGCGCCCGGCACGGATGGCGCGACCGCGCACGCCCTGCGCAGCCGGCTCGATCGCCGCGAGGGCGACGATTTCCTGGAACGGCTGAGTGAACTGGTGTTGTGGGAGACCCGCGGTTTTCCGGCCGGCCATCCCTACAACAATGTGGTGGCGATGCCCGACGACACGCCGCTGCCGCCGATCTGGCTGCTCGGCTCCAGCGACTACAGTTCGGAACTGGCAGCGCAGGTCGGCATGGGCTTTGCGTTCGCGCATCATTTTGCGTCCTACGACGCGATCGCGGCGATGACGAACTACCGCAGCCACTTCAAGCCGTCCGCCTGGCGCCAAACCCCGCACGGCATTCTTGCCGTCGCTGCGGTCGCCGCCGAAACCGATGCGGAAGCGGAAACGCTCGCCTCCTCGATGGACCTCAACCGCCTGCGCCGCGACCGCGGGCAATACCTGCCGCTGCCGAGCGTCGAGGAAGCGCTTGCCTACAATTATGCGGACGCCGAGCGCGCCTCGGTCATGCGCAACCGCTCGCGCCTGTTCGTCGGCAGCGCTGCTACAATTCTTTCGAAGCTGCAGCCGATGATCGATGCCAGCCGGCCGGACGAGTTGATGATCATCACCGCCGTCTACGACCACGATGCGCGAAAGAAGTCGTATAGTCTGCTGGCGGAAGCGTTCGGGCTGGCGAAGAAGGCGGCCGCCTAGCCTCAGTCATTCCGGGGCGATGCGAAGCATCGACCCCGGAATCTCGAGGTGCCGGGTTCACGCTGCGCGTGCCCCGGAACGACGCCCTCAATCCTGCTTTTCGCTGAACGTCGCGCGGAACGGATGCGCCGGGTAAACGCCGACGATGCGCAGTTCGCGCGAGAAGAATTTCAGTTCCTCCAGCGCGAAGGTGAGGCCCTTGTCATCAGGGTGGCCGTCGACGTCGGCATAGAATTGCGTCGCAAAGAAATTGCCGTCGACCATGTAGCTTTCCAGCTTGGTCATGTTGACGCCGTTGGTGGCAAATCCGCCCATCGCCTTGTAGAGGGCGGCGGGCAGGTTGCGGACCCGGAAAACGAACGTGGTGACCAGCGGTCCCGAGCCTTGCCTGGCCCAGTCGGCCTCGCGCGCCAGCACCACGAAGCGGGTGGTGTTGTGCGCCTCGTCCTCGACGTCCTCGGCCAGGATATCCAGGCCGTAGATCTTGGCGGCCAGGCGCGAGGCGATCGCGGCGACGGACTTGTCGCCGCGCTCGGACACATCGCGCGCGCTGCCGGCGGTGTCGGCTGCGACGATCGGCTTGATGCCGAGCTTGCGGATGATGCGCCGGCACTGCCCGAGCGCGTGGACATGGCTCTCCACCGTCTTGATGTCGCCGAGCTTGGTCCCTCGCACCGCCATCAACTGATGCCGGACCGGCAGGAACCACTCTCCGACGATGAAGAGGCCGGACGCGGGCAGCAGATGGTGGATGTCGGCGACGCGCCCCGCCACCGAATTCTCGATCGGGATCATGCCGAGATCCGCTTCGCCCGAGGAGATCGCCGAAAGCGCGTCCTCGAAGGTCGCGCAGGGCAACGGCTCTGCGTCGGGATAGGCCTCGACGATGGCGATATGGGAATTCGCTCCGGGTTCGCCCTGGAATGCGATTTTCAGCTTTTTGGTCATGTCGGGCCTTTTAGCAGCGGCTCACGCCTTGGCTAGTATCTTGCGCGCGGTTTCGAGGTCGGCCGGGGTATCGACCCCGCGGGGGACGCTGTCGACGATGGTGATGTCGATCCGCATCCCGGCCTCCAGCGCGCGCAGCTGCTCGAGCTTCTCCTGCTGCTCCAGCGGAGACGGGGGCAGCGCCACGAATCGTTCAAGCGCGGGGCGGCGGTAGGCGTAGAGGCCGATGTGGTGGTAGCGGGGGCCGTCGCCATGGGGCGCCGTGGCGCGGGTGAAATAGAGCGCTCGCAGCCGGTTCGGGCCGATCGGCGAGCCGACCGCCTTCACCACGCTCGGGGCCCGGTCCTCTTCCTCGGTATGGATCTGCGCGGCCAGCGTCGCGATGTCGACGGTGGGGTCTTCGAGCGGCGGCAGCGCGGCGCGGATGGTGTCCGGCGTGATGGTGGGAAAGTCGCCCTGGAGGTTGACCACGATTTCGGCCCGGCCATCGGGATCGATCGTCCGCATGGCCTCATGGATCCGGTCGGAGCCGGAGGGATGATCGGAACGGGTCATCACCACCTCGCCGCCGGCGGCCTTTACGGCGGCCGCG
>DATCXE010000117.1:0-6541 GCA_036565985.1 Bradyrhizobium sp. | reverse complement strand
GCCGTCGTGATAGACCGTACCCGACACCGAGCGTTCCTGTCGCTCGGTCGTAACCGTGACCGTGATCAGGCTTTCGTAATCGCTCTGCGCCGCGCGCACGATTTCATCGACCACCATGCCGCGCTCTTTCGCGACGACCGGTGCCGACACCACGTTGACCTCGCCCAGCATCGGCCGCAGCAGGCCCGACAGCACCGCCGAAGTGATCGCCTTGATCTTCATCTCGGCGACGTGTCCTTCATAGGTGATCTCGACTTTCGAAATTCCGCTCTCGGTGAGCTGGCCCGCGAACGAACCGAGCTTTTCGGCGAGTTCGATGAACGGCTTCAGCTTCGGCGCCTCTTCCGCCGTGATCGACGGGAAGTTCACCGCGTTCGAGATCGCGCCCGTCAGCAGGTAGTCGGACATCTGCTCGGCGACCTGCAACGCCACGTTCTCCTGTGCTTCGGTGGTGGAGGCGCCGAGATGCGGGGTGCAGATGACGTTCGGGTGGCCGAACAGCACATTCTTCGTGGCAGGCTCCTCGACGAACACGTCGAAGGCGGCGCCTGCGACATGCCTGGAGTTCAAGGCATCGACCAGCGCCTGCTCGTCGACCAGGCCGCCGCGCGCGCAGTTGACGATGCGCACGCCCTTTTTCATCCTGGCGATCGCCGAGGCATCAATGATGTTCTTGGTCTTTTCGGTCAGCGGCGTGTGCAGCGTAATGAAATCGGCGCGCTTGAGCAGATCGTCGAGTTCGACCTTCTCGACGCCGATATCCTTGGCGCGCTCGGGCGACAGGAACGGGTCGAACGCAACCACCTTCATGCGCAGGCCCAGCGCGCGGTCGGCGACGATCGCACCGATATTGCCGCAGCCGATCACGCCCAGCGTCTTGCCGGTGATCTCGACGCCCATGAAGCGGTTCTTCTCCCACTTGCCGGCCTGCGTCGAGGCGTCGGCCTGCGGAATTTCGCGCGCCAGCGCCAGCATCAAGGTGATGGCATGTTCGGCGGTCGTGATCGAATTGCCGAACGGCGTATTCATCACGATGATGCCCTTGGCGGTGGCCGCCGGGATCTCGACATTGTCGACGCCGATGCCGGCGCGGCCGATCACCTTCAGCTTGGTGGCCTTGTCGATGATCTTCGCCGTCGCCTTGGTCGCGGAGCGGATCGCAAGGCCGTCATAGTTGCCGATGATCTCGGCAAGCTTGTCCTTGTCCTTGCCGAGATTGGGCTGGAAGTCGACCTCGACGCCGCGGTCCTTGAAGATCTGCACGGCGGCGGGAGACAGCGCGTCGGAAATGAGAACTTTTGGTTTGGACATTGGGGTGATTCCTTGGCTTCCCTACGGGAAGGGTCGGCCTGCGGGCCGAAATGGTGAATGTCTCGAAGCGAACTCTCTCCCTCTCCCCGTTCTTACGGGGAGAGGGTCGGGGTGAGGGCAAGGTGCACGTGGAGAGAGCCCCTCACCCGGCGCTACGCGCCGACCTCTCCCCGTAAGAACGGGGAGAGGCAAGGAAGGAGTTCAAGCCGCCTTCGGCAACGCGGCCTTGGTCTCGGCGAACGCCCAGTCGATCCACTGCGTCAGCAGCGCGACGTCGGAAGCTTCCACGGTGGCGCCGCACCAGATCCTTAAGCCCGCCGGCGCATCGCGGTAATAGGCGAAGTCGTAACCGGCGGCTTCCTTCTCGACCAGCGCAACCAGCTTCTTCGAGAACTCAGCCTGCGCATCCGCTGTCAGCGAGGTGATCGCGGGATCGGTGAACTTCAGACACACCGAGGTGTTGGAGCGGATCGACGGATCCTTTGCCAGGAAATCGATCCACGGCGTCTTCGCCTTCCAGTCCGCCAGCGCCTTGGTGTTGGCGTCGGCACGCGCGATCAGGGCCTTCAGGCCGCCGATCGATTTCGCCCAGTTCAGCGCATCGAGATAATCCTCGACGCACAGCATCGACGGCGTATTGATCGTCTCGCCTTCGAAGATGCCCTGGTTGAGCTTGCCGCCCTTGGTGAGACGGAAAATCTTCGGCAGCGGCCAGGCCGGCTTGTAGCTTTCGAGCCGTGCGACCGCGCGCGGCGACAGGATCAGCATGCCGTGCGCGGCCTCGCCGCCGAGCGCCTTCTGCCAGGAGAACGTCACCACATCGAGCTTTGCAAAGTCGAGCGGCTGCGCGAACGCCGCCGAGGTCGCATCACAGATCGTGAGACCCTGGCGATCGGCCTTGATCCAGTCGGCATTGGGCACGCGCACGCCTGATGTCGTGCCGTTCCAGGTGAAGACGATGTCGGAGGCCGGATCGGCCCTGGAGAGATCGGGAATGTCGCCATAGCCGGCGTGCAGCTTGGTGACGTCCTTGAGCTTCAGCTCCTTGACGATATCGCTGACCCAGCCCTCGCCGAAGGATTCCCAGGCGATGGTGGTGACCGGGCGTGCGCCGAGCAGCGACCACAGCGCCATTTCGACCGCGCCGGTATCGGAAGCCGGCACGATGCCGATCTTGTAATCGGCCGGGACTTCAAGCACTTCGCGCGTCAGGTCAATCGCGAGCTTGAGCCGCGCTTTACCGATCTTCGCACGATGCGAGCGGCCGAGAGCGGCGTCCTTGAGATTTTGGGGATTCCAGCCGGGGCGCTTGGCACAGGGGCCGGAAGAAAAATGCGGCACGTTCGGCCGCGAAGCGGGCTTCGCAACGGTCATGATCTATCCTTCCAGATAGTAAGCCTCCCGTTGGGGGGAGGTGTCCCGCCGCGGTCATTAGGGGAATCGCGCCCGATCGTCAAGAAACTTGGGCGGGATCCTGGGTCGCCTCGCCTTCACACGCGAGTGAAGCGTCCTCGCCGGCGTCCGGGGCCGGCAACTGCCCCAGCAATTCGGCCGCCTCGGTCACGAGCTTGGCTGCCTGCCGCCGGCTCGCGACCTTCAGAATGCGCACATCGCCAGCCTGCACGACATATTCATCTCCGACCCGGACGATCGAATAGTTCTTCATCGGAAATCCCCAAGCGCCCCAAGCCCGAAGGTGACGCCGGGATAGCCCAGACGTTCCTCTCCGTAAAACAACGGACGCCTGCGTAGTTTATCGGTTGTTAATTCGATCGCAGAAAACATTGCTACCGCAGGCAGTAGCGACAGCCGCGGCTCAACCGCGCGTCAAAACCTGACCGTCATGCCGACATGGCTGCGCGCAAACCCCAGCCGCTCGTAGAACCGCTGCGCATCGACGCGGGTGTGGTGCGTCAGCAGCTCGACCAGCTTGCAACCCCTGCCGCGCGCTTCCGCCACCGCCCATTGCACCAGTTGTTCGCCGATGCCGCGGCTGCGGCAGTGGCTGGCGACGCGGACGTCCTCGATCAGCCCGCGCGAGGCGCCCTGCGAGCTGAGCCCCGGCAGGATGCAGAGCTGCAGGCAGCCGATGACGGCGCCCTCCCCGTTCTCCGCGACGACGAGCTGAATATTGGGGTCGCGCGAGAGCTGCTCGAAAGCCGCGAGGTAGCATTGCGGCAGCGGGTCTTCGATCCGCTCGCGCGGCCCGCCGAGCGGATCGTTCGCCAGCATGGCGACGATTGGGCTGATATCCTCGCGGCGCGCGGGGCGAATGGTGATGCCAGAAGTGGTGGACATGAAACTTTCCGGTGAGGTCAGCGCGCCGACGGCAGGCCGAGAAATTTTTCGGTTTCGCCGATCCAGCGGCGCACGGCGGCGTAACGATCGAGATCGAAGCCGCCTTCATGCGCCAGGCGGGTATAGGCCAACAGCGACACGTCGGCGAGCGAGACATTTTCGCCGACCAGGAACGGCGTGGCGGCAAGCTGTTGCTCCATGCGCGCCAGCGCTGCATAGCCGCGCTTGACCTTTTCCGGATCGAGGTCGGAGGCCGGCTTGCCGAGATAGAACATCTGGAAGCGGCAGACCGCGATATAGGGCTCGTGACTGTACTGCTCCCAGAACAGCCACTCGTCCATCTTCCCTTCCGCGTATCCATCCGACGGAATGAGGCGCGAGCCACGGGCGAGATAGCGGATGATGGCGTTGGATTGCGCCAGCGTGCGGCCATCGTCGAGTTCGACCGCCGGCACCTGGCCGGCACTGTTGAGCTTGAGAAATTCAGCCGTCCGCGTCTCGCCCTTGAGCGTGTCGACGGCAATCCAGCTATAGGGAAGCGCGAGATGGTCGCACACCCATTTCACCTTGAGGCAATTGCCGGAGTTGGTATCGCCGTAGATCTTCATGCAAGGTCGCCCTGGCTGGTAGAGGGCGACAGTGCAACAGGCGGCGGCAAGTCTGTCAACGGCGTCGGGACGACGCCGCCGGCGAGATCAGAACTTGTAGCCGAGGCCGGCGCGCACGGTGTTGATGCTGGTATCGACCGACGACGTGAAGCGGACGTATTCCCATTCCGCGCGCAGGAACAGGTTCGATATCAACATCACTTCGGTGCCGAGGCCGAAGGAATAGCCGTAGATCAAATGACTGTACTGACCGTCGGTCGCGCTGACATCGAATGGCACGTTTTGGAAGCCCGGCGCGGCGGCCGGATTGACCTGGGTTCCGAAAACACGGGCGGTGCGGATGATATCGGCCTGGCCCAGTGCAATGCCGGCGAACGCATAAGGAAGGAACGGACCACACAAGTAGGCGGCGCGGGCCCGAAGCGTCCCCATGTCGGAAATATTCATTTGCGCCGTCCCTTCATACGTGGCGCCAACCGTGTAGCCTGAAGGAAGCGTGAAGAATCGCGACGTAGTGCCGGTCTGCGAACCGCCGAACCTGCCGTGTGTGTAGTTCAGTTCGAGGCCGACGACGACGTCACCCCATTGGGAGTTGTAGCCGAAGAATCCGCCGAAGCCCTCGCCGTGGGTGGAGACTTTGCCCATGATCGGCCATTCAGAAATTCGCTGGACCTGCTCCATCTCCAGACCGTCCATGAGGCGCGCGGCGACGGTTCTCGTCGAGCCTGTGAAGTTCATGTTGGAGGTGCCGTAGGCGGCATGACCGCCGACGTAGAAGCCATCCCAGTTCACCGAGGTCGCGCTCAGTTCGCCGACACTGCCGCGGAGAAACGGCAAGTCCGGCATATCGGCCGCCTGTGCGACACCAGCCCCTCCACAGATCACCGCCACCAGCAAAAATCGACGCATTGCAACGCTCCATCGGACGCTCTGAACTTGCGTTGATCATCGCCTGTTAACCTTAACCAATCGTTGTTTCGACCCTCGATTGGCGCAATCTTGTCGCAAAGCCGACGCTTTTTTTCACCGCTCCGGCAAAAGCAAAACGGCGCGGGAAGCTCCCGCGCCGTTTCACAACCGTTAACGAATGATCGTGCTGGTTAACCTTTGCGGATCAGCGGCGGCGGCACGTAGACCGGCGGATTGCTGAGGTCCCAGCGCACGCCGAGCTTGAGGTCGTGCGAGGTGATGTTCTTGAAGGTCGTCGGGTTGTAGACGTTGTTGGTGCCGTCGAAGGTACGGAGATCGCCGGTCAGACCGTCGCCCATGTCGAGATAGCGATAGGCGAGTTCGACGGTGAAGTTCGGCGTGACCTTGTAGGCGAGACCGGCATGGACCGCCCAGGCGAAATTCCACTTGGCGAAGCTGTCCCCGTAGGCGAGGCCCGGCAGCGCGCCGCCGCCTTCGTTGACGATGCCCTGGTCGGTGAAGCCGTTGATCGCAACCCGCGCGCCGCCGACGCCGGCGCCGATGAACGGGGTGATGCACCACCAGGTGCCGAGATCGACATAGGCGTTGGCCATGACGACCCACTCGTTCTTGGTGGCGTGATAGGTGTCCGTGCCGACGCCGCCGACATAGGTGATGTGGTCGGTACCGAAGAACTGCGAGTTGCCGCGGTATTCACCGGTGACGTCGCCACGGAACCAGTTGTTGAACTTGTAGCCGACGCCGAGGCCGAAGATGCCTGCGGTGTTGAAGTTGTTGGTCTGCACCGATGAGGTCAGGTTGGCATCGAGCGCGTTGTTCAGCCGATCGACGCGCTGATTGGAAAAGCCGATGTCGCCGCGCAGATACCAGCCGCCGAAATCCTCGACCATCGGGGCTGCATAAGGAGGCGGCGCGATGGCCATGTCGGCGGCGAACACCGTCTGGGAAAACAGAGTGGCCGCACCGGCGGCAACGAGAGACATAACGCTACGCATAAGCTTCGTCCTTTTGTCCGGTGAGGCAGACTGCGAAAAACGCCCCACTTCAAAAACTCACGGACGGACGATGCCATTAAATGCTTAAGCGGCGCTTAACCCTAATTATTAAGGTTGACAAACTCAGAACAGCGTCTCACGCGCCCTGCTCGCGGCGCGAAAGTCGCACCACAAGAAGCGACTGAAACCGCCACAAATACTAACGATACGTTGATGATCGTTCGCGTCGCACGGCGATAACGCCGGTTGACCCACCCCCTGCGCCGAAGGCGCGCGCCTAGCGCAGGACGGGCTGGGACAATCTCGGCAGAAACACCGCAAGCAGCCCGAGCGCCGGCAGGAATGAGCAGAGGTGGTAGACGAAGGCAATGCTGGTGTGATCGGCAAGCCTGCCGAGCA
>DATCXE010000259.1:0-7006 GCA_036565985.1 Bradyrhizobium sp. | reverse complement strand
CCGGCCGCGAGTATCGACAAACGCTTCATGAACATGTCCTCCCTGACTGTTTTTGGTTCGCCCCAACCTAGCATCACAAGGCCCGGCGTAAATCCATTTTCCATGTTGCAGTTGCGTTGTTTACGCTGACGAAGAAGCCGTCGGATTATCTGAAGAAGTTCTATTTCGACACGGTCGTGTTCGACGAGCGCGAGCTCAAGCACCTGATCGAGATCTGGGACGCCGATCACATCATGCTCGGCACGGACTACCCGTTCGACATGGAGGAGCCCGACCCGGTCGGCTTCCACCGCCGCGTCAAGGGCGTCAGCAAGGAGAACATGGCGCTGGTGGCAGGCGGCAATGCCGCGAAGCTGCTTGGCTTGCCGGCAAGCACTGGCCTCTAGAGGTGACGCGTTTTCTTCACGCGAACCGGTATCCACTTCGCTCGAAAACGCTATGGCAACCATTCCGGCCGCGGTGCGTTTCACATCCTCAACTCATTCGAGGAAAATGAAACATGGCTGATACCTCACAGATCCGGGAACATATGGACGTCATCTCCTCCGACAAGAAGACGGTCGGAAAGGTCGACCATCTCGAAGGAACCGACAAGATCAAGCTGACGAAGCAGAGTTCGCCCGATGGCCAGCACCATCACTTCATTCCGGTGTCGTGGGTCGATCACGTCGATCAGCACGTGCATCTCAACAAATCGGGCGCGGACGTGACCTCGCACTGGCAGCATGGCCGGCAATAGCCGGCCGACATGCATTGCGCCATCTGCGGATGCCGCTATCATCCGGCGTCAGGAGATTGAATGCATCCGGCGGCGACACAGCAGTTCGAACGCATGATTGGCGAGTACACACGCTGGCGTGCCGTTCAGGAACGGGAACGGTCGTCCGCGCCGGGGTGGTGGTGGGGACCAGCCATGGAACTGCGCAACATGGCGCAGCCCCTGCCGGCCCAATGGTGCGCTCAACTCGGGCTGCCCGAAGGCGCGACATATGCCGCGGGCGCGGAAATCTTCCTCAGGGCTTTCGCAGGGCAGACCTCTCCGGCATGGCCCCACGATTTCCCCGGAAAGACGGACGTAGCGGAAGCAACAGACGTCCGCGAACTCCACCCGCAGCCGTCAGACGACAGCGCCTTTCAGCCCTGATCCGGCGTCGGGTTGCAGCGGCGGGGAGGTCAGCAGCGGCGCGGCCCGCAGCAGATCGGCCATCTCGCCCGAGGGCAGCGGCCTGGAGAACAGGAAGCCCTGCATCTCGTCGCAGGCGTGGCTGCGCAGGAAGGCCTGCTGCTCGAGGGTTTCGACGCCCTCGGCGACGACGGTCATGCCGAGCGCCTTGCCCATGCTGATGATCGCCTGCGCGATGGCCTGGTCCTCCGAATCGACCGGCAAGTCGCGAATGAACGAACGATCGATCTTGATGGTGTCGATCGGGAACTGCTTCATCAACGACATCGACGAATAGCCGGTTCCGAAATCGTCGATCGCAAGCCGGATGCCGCGGCTCTGGATCGCGTCGAGAATCTTGATGGCGCGCGACACGTTGCGCATCACCATGCTTTCGGTGACTTCGAGCTGCAGCAGCACCGGCGACATGCCACTCGACACCAGCGCCTCGTCGACATCCTGCAACAGATGCCCGTCGGCGAATTGCCGCGGCGAAAGGTTCACCGCCATCGTCACCGGCCGCAACCCGCGACGCTGCCAGGCCATGTTCTGCGCGCAGGCTTCCTTGAGCACCCAGCGTCCGATCGGAACGATCGTCCCGGTTTCCTCGGCAAGCGGGATGAACTGCGCCGGCGACACGCTGCCGAACTCCGGATGGTTCCAGCGCAACAGCGCCTCGACGCCGGTGATCTGGCCGCTCGCCATGTCGATCTTGGGCTGATAGTGCAGCGTGAACTGGTCGCGCTCCAAGGCGCGGCGCAAGGCGCTCTCGAGCTTCAGCCGCTCGATCGACTGCGTCCTGATTTCGCGGCTGAAGAAGCGGAAGCCGTTCTTGCCGTCCTCCTTGGCGAGGTACATCGCCATGTCGGCATTCTTGGTCAGCGTCGACATGTCGGCGCCGTCGGACGGATACATCGCGATCCCGATCGAAGCCGTGGTGTGGCATTCGTGACCGCTCAGCTGCAGCGGCTGGCTCAGCACGGACAGCAATTCTCCAGCCACCTGCTCGACCTCGGATCGTTCGGCAGCTTCCTCCAGAATGACCACGAACTCGTCGCCGCCGAGCCGCGCCACGACGTCGCTGGAACGCAGCGCGCGCCGCAGCCGGCCACCGATTTCCACCAGCAGCATGTCGCCGGCGTCGTGGCCCAGCGAATCGTTGATGACCTTGAAACGGTCGAGATCGATGAACAGCAGCGCAAACTGCCGCTGGTAGCGCCCGGCGGCATCGATCGCGCGCCGCAGCATGCCGTTGAACATTTCGCGGTTCGGCAGGCCGGTGAGGCTGTCGTGCGAGGCCAGATATTCGATGCGTTCGTCCGCCCTCGTCTTCTCGTCGGCGCGGTCGAAATTTTCCAGTGCAAAGGAAACATTGCCGACAAGCCGTTGCAGCAGTTCGGCGAACTCGGGCGTAAACGTGTCCTTCTCCAGGGAAATGAAGATCATGATGCCGACCACCCGTCCCTGCACGAACAGGGGGAGCGCCGCGCCGGAATTCGCGCCATCGCTGCGCGCCCTGCCGTGAAACGCGTTGGCCTGGGAGTCGGCCAGATAATCGTTGATGATACTGGCCTGCCGCGAACGGATTGCCCTGCCGGTCAGTCCTTGCCCCTCCGGGCGATCTTCACTGGCCGACACCCTTACCTGCAGCGCGCTGGCGGCGGTCGGACCGGCGGCGGCAACGACGTCGAGGAAGTCGCTGTCCGGATTCATCAACATGATGGCAGTCGAGGTAAACTTGCCGCCTTTGGCCGCGGCTTCGCACACGAGCTGGAACAGTTCGGCCCGCGAGGCGGCGCGGATGATCGCTTCGTTGGTCGAGCTCAGCGCCGCCAGCATGCGCGTCAAGCGCTCCTTCTGGACTTCGGTCCTCGCCTTGTCGTCGGCGCGATCGAAGTTCTCCATCGCGAACGACACGTTGGCGGTGAGTCGCTCGAGCAGTTCGACGAATTCGGGCGTGAAAGTGTGCTTCTCCGAGGAGATGAAGAACATCACGCCCGCAGGCTGGCCCGAGACCAGGAGCGGAAACGCCGCGCCGGACATCGCGCCGTCGCTGTGGATGAATTGGTGGAACGCCGACCCTCGCGGGTCCGAACGCAGATCATTGGCAATGCGGGCTTGCCGGGAGCGGAATGCGTTGCCGCAGAGCCCGCGCCCTTCCGGACGATCCGCGTCGATCGAAACCTTCACCCGGCGCATGTTGCCGGCAGTCGGTCCGGCCACCGCCACCGTATCCATCATGTCGCTGTCGGAACGGGCCAGGATGATGCTGGTCGAGTTGAAGCGCCCGCCCTTCGCCGCAGCTTCGCATACCAGCTCGAACAGTTCGACCCGCGAAGTTGCGCGGACGATCGCCTCGTTGGTCGTGCTCAGCGCCGCCAACATGCGCGCAAGCTTTTCCTTCTCGGCATCTGCTTTCGCCTTTTCGCTGGCGCGTTCGAAGTTTTCGAGAGCGAACGAGACGTTCTCCGCAATCCGGGCCATCAGCGCAACGATCTCTTCATCCTCGGCCCATGATTTGCCGACGAAAAACAGCAGCACGCCGACACTCTGCCCGGACTTGATCAGCGGCACCGCAACGCAGGCGGTAACGCCGGTCTCGCGCGCGGTCTGCTGCCAGGGGTGCCCCTGCGTGGAGTTGAGGATATCGTGGTTGACGCAAGCCTTCTGCGTTCGGAACGCGCGGCCGCAGACACCGTTTCCGTAGATGCTGTCCGGGTCGATCGAGTGCCGCGACTGCTTGATCTGCTCGACAATTTCGCCGGTGCCGGCGACCGGCTCCAGCCAGGTCGAACCCGGCCGCACGAGCAACACCACCGTGGCCGCTGACTTTCCATTGTTTACGGCGGCACTGCAGACCCGCTGATAGAGCTCTTCCTCGGTCTTGGCGCGGAGGATGGCCTCGTTGGTGGCGCTGATCGCACCAAACATACGGTTCAATCGCCGCATCGCGCGCTCGCCGCCTTTGCGTGCGGACTCATGCTCGAAATTATCAAGCGCAAACGAAACGTTCGCCGACACGCGCTGCAGCATCGAGACGATCTGTCCATCGATCGATCGCGCTTCGTGCACCGTGACGACGAGTACGCCGACGCTCTCGCCGTTACAGGTCAGCGGCAGTGCCGCCACGGCGCCCACCTGGGCAGCCCTGGCGCCCGCACGCCACGCCAGCGAACGCTGGTCGTTCAGGAAATCGTTGCTGACGCATGCTTGCCGGTCGCGAAAGGCCTGCCCGCAAACGCCGGAGCCTTCGGGGGTGTTGGCCACGATCGAAATGTCGACGCTGCGCAGGCGGGCAACGTCGTCGCCGCAACCAGCGGCAAAGCGCAGGAAGTTGGTCGCGGGATCGAGCAGGAAGATGGCCGCGGCCAGGAAGTCCCCGCTGGAAAACGTGGCTTCGCAAACCTTCTCGTACAGCTCTTCGGGTGATTTTGCGTACAGAATCGCTTCGTTGGTGGCATTCAACGCCGCGAATGTCCGCGCGATATCGGTCTTCACCGTCCCCAGGCTCCCTCCGGGCAACGCCGAATTGCCCACGCAGGCGGCTTTATGGGCGAGGGAGGCCTAAATGCTCGTTATTGACGAGCGGAAGATGCCATTCAGAGTAAATGACGAACCAATGTCAGCCCCGTTTTCTCCGAAGAACTACGGCCCTGTTGACGATTTATCAGCCATACGGCCGGCGCCGTCGAGCGACCGAAAGCACCTTCACGGTTACCAGCCAGTTTCATACGATGAAACCCCCGAGATCAGCACCCTGCGGGCGGCATGGCTAACAGGACATTCTGCGCTTGCCGTCGCGCCACCGCTTTGAGACCATGCAGGCCGCGACAACAAGCAAGACCCGCCATTCGCGCGGGCATCCGAAGAGGAACTCCCATGCCGCTCGTTCAAGCCGACCGTCTCACGCGCATCGGCTCGGCGCTGCTCAAGGCCGCCGGCGCATCGGAGGAGGAAGCCGCGGCGGTCGCCACAGGCTGCGTCAACGCCAATCTCGCCGGCCACGACTCGCACGGGATTATTGCGATCCCGACCTATATCGATCGCGTCAAGGCCGGGAATATCGTGCCCGGCGCCAAATGGACCATCGTCCAGGAATCGCCAACGACGACCGTGATCGACGGCCATTGGGGGTTCGGTTTCCACGTCAACGCCAAGGCAATGGCGCTGACGATCGAGAAGGCGAAGACCGCCAACGTCGCCGCCTGCACGGTGTTCCGCCAGAGCCATGTCGGGCGGCTCGCCGCCTATCCCATGATGGCGATGCGGGCGGGCATGATCGGCATTGCCACCGCCGATTCCGGCCGCTCGCCGAAACACGTGGCGCCGTTCGGCGGCCGCGAGGCGCGGCTCGGCACCAACCCGATCTCGATCGCGGTGCCATCCGACCTCGAAGCGCCGTTCTATCTCGACATGGCGACCTCTGCGGTGGCGGCCGGCAAGATCGCGCTGTCGGTCGCGCGCGGCGAACAGATTCCGCAGGGCTGGATCATCGACCCGGAAGGCCGCCACACCACCGATCCGACCCAGTATCGCAAGGGCGGCGCGCTGCTGCCGCTCGGCGGCAGCGAGGGCTACAAGGGAAGCGGCCTCGCTGCCATGGTCGAGGTGCTGTGCGGCCTGCTCACGGGGCTCGGCTTTGGCGTCGAGCCGACCGGCCGTCACAACGACGGCTGCTTCATGGCGGTGTTCAATGTCGCCGCGTTCCGCCCCCTGAAGGATTTCGAGAAGGAGGTCGGCGAGTTCGCGCGCTATCTCAAATCGACGCCGCCCTCCGAGGGCTCGCCCGGGGTGTTCTATCCCGGCGAGATCGAACATATCCGCGAACAGGAGCGCCGGCGCGACGGCATCGAGATCGAGGACGCCACGTGGGAAAAATTGAAGGCGCTGGCCACCGACTACAAGCTGGCCGCCGAACTCGACCTGAAATGAAATCCAATCCCGCGCGGACAAGGAGAACGGCATGACAAGGCAAATGGCGCTGGTTGGATTCCTGCAGGCGCAGAACTGCACCAACCTGCCGAGTTCGTGGCGACACCCGGAATCGCGCGACGATTCGATGTCGGCGGACTACTATCAGGAGATCGCCCGGATCCTGGAGGCCGGCAAATTCCACATGGCGTTCTTCGATGACCGCCTGGCGATGCCGGACCGCTACGGCAACGACCACGCCCACACCGTCGAATACGGCATCCGCTGCGTGAAGATGGACCCGCTGATCGTGCTCACCACGATGGGCATGGTCACGACCAGGCTCGGGCTGGGATCGACCTGTTCGACCACCTATTACGAGCCGTTCGATGTCGCGCGCCGTTTCGCCACTCTCGACCTGATGTCGGGCGGACGCGCCGGCTGGAACGTCGTCACCTCGCTCAATGACGGCGAGGCCCACAACATGGGCAGGGACGCCCATCTCGAACATGACTACCGCTACGACCGCGCCGACGAATTCATGGAAGTCGTGCTCGGCCATTGGGACACCTGGGAAGACGGCTCGCTGATCATGGACAAGAAGAGCGGCCGTTTCGCCGATCCAGCCAAGGTGAAACGGCTCGACCACAAAGGCGCGTTCTTCAAGTCGCGCGGTCCGTTCACCGTGCCGCGCTCGGCGCAGGGCCATCCCGTCATCATCCAGGCCGGCGCATCCGGCCGCGGCCAGCGTTTTGCCGGACGATGGGGCGAAGTGATCTTCACCGCCGCGCGCAACGTCGCCGCCGCCAAGGAAGGCTATGCAGCCGTCCGCAACGAAGCGGCGAAAGCCGGCCGCGATCCCGACCAGATGTTCCTCTGCAACCTCACTACGCCCGTCTGCGCCGCGACCAGGGCCGAGGCCGAGGACAAGAT
>DATCXE010000255.1:0-2852 GCA_036565985.1 Bradyrhizobium sp. | reverse complement strand
TCGTCAACGACAAGGTCAGTTTCATCGCGGGCTTCGGCGTGACGCCGGCAGCCCTTGCCGCAGCACCCTTGGCGACGCAGGCCAAGATTCCCGAAATCGTGATGGCTGCGGGCACCTCGATCATCACCGAGCGTTCGCCTTATATCGTGCGCACTTCGTTCACGCTGGCGCAGTCGTCCACCATTATCGGTGACTGGGCGGCCAAGAACGGAATCAAGAAGGTCGCGACGCTGACCTCGGACTACGCGCCCGGCAACGATGCGCTCAACTTCTTCAAGCAGCACTTCACCGCCGGCGGCGGCGAGATCGTCGAAGAAGTGAAGGTGCCGTTGCAAAATCCTGATTTCGCTCCGTTTCTGCAGCGAATGAAGGACGCCAAGCCGGACGCGGTGTTCGTGTTCGTGCCGGCTGGGCAGGGCGGCAATTTCATGAAGCAGTATGCCGAACGCGGGCTCGACAAGGCCGGCATCAGGGTGATCGGCCCCGGTGACGTGATGGACGACGATCTGCTCAACGGCATGGGCGACGCAGCGCTCGGCACCGTGACGGCGCATCTGTATTCCGCAGCCCATCCTTCGGCCGCGAACAAGGACTTCGTCGCCGCCTACAAGAAGGCGTTCGGCCAGCGTCCTGGCTTCATGGCGGTCGGTGGCTATGACGGCATCCGCCTGATTTACGAGGCGCTGAAGAAGACCGGCGGCAAGACCGACGGCGATGCGCTGATCGAGGCGATGAAGGGCATGAAGTGGGAAAGCCCCCGCGGCCCGATATCGATCGATCCGGAAACGCGCGACATCGTGCAGAACATCTACATCCGCAAGGTCGAAAAGGTCGACGGCGAACTCTACAACGTCGAATTCGCAACCTTCGAGGCGGTGAAGGATTCCGGCAAGACCAAGAAGTGACGACGTAGTCGTCATCCCGGGGCGCGCGTCAGCGCGAACCCGGGATCTCGAGATTCCCCGGTGCGCAATTGCGCACCTGAGGTCTGGTCCTTCGGACCATCCCGGAATGACGGGTTACGTTGAGAGGTTCAGCCCCGTTCCATGACCACGCTCTTCACCATCCTGTTCGACGGTGTCGCCTACGGCATGCTGCTGTTCGTGCTCGCCTGCGGGCTCGCGGTGACGCTGGGGCTGATGAATTTCGTCAACCTCGCCCATGGCGCCTTCGCCATGACCGGCGGCTATATCTGCGCGGTGCTGGTGAACAATTCCGGCTGGCCGTTCTTCGCGGCGCTGCCGCTCGCCTTTGTCTCGGCCGCGGCGATCGGCGTGCTACTGGAACGCACGCTCTACCGCCACCTTTACACTCGCAGCCATCTCGACCAGGTGCTGTTCACGATCGGCCTGACCTTCATGTCGGTGGCGGCGGTCGACTACATCATGGGTTCGTCGCGCATCTTCATCAAGCTGCCGGCGGCGCTCGAGGGCCAGTTCGACTTCTTCGGCGTCGGCATCGGCCGCTACCGGCTGATGATCATCGTGATCTGCGGCCTGCTCACCGTGGCGCTGCAACTGATCCTGGCGAAAACCCGGTTTGGCAGCCGCCTGCGCGCAGCGGTGGATGATCCCCGTGCCGCCAGCGGCCTCGGCATCAACGTGCCCCAGGTCTTTGCCTTCACCTTTGCCTTCGGCTGCGGCCTTGCAGGGCTCGGCGGCGCGCTCAGCGCGGAGATCCTTGGGCTCGATCCGTATTTTCCGCTGAAGTTCATGATCTACTTCCTGATCGTGGTCACTGTCGGCGGCTCCTCCAGCATCACCGGGCCGTTTCTCGCGTCGCTTCTGCTTGGGATCGGCGACGTCGCCGGCAAATATTACGTGCCGAAGATGGGGCCATTCGTCATCTACACCATCATGATCGTGATCCTGATCTGGCGTCCGAACGGCCTGTTCGGCCGCACCGCCGCGCGGTGAGCCTGCGATGACCACTGTTTCCGATGTCTCATCCCATGCCATCGCCCGCGCCCGCTGGCGTCCGGCTGAAATCGCGTTCTGGGTTCTCGCAGTTTCCTGCGCGTTCCTCTTTCCATCGCGCTATCTGATCATGACCGACATCCTGCGGCTGGCGCTGTTCACGCTGTCGCTCGACCTGATCCTTGGCTATGCGGGCATCGTCTCGCTGGGACACGCTGCCTTCTTCGGCGTCGGCGCCTATTCGGCCGGGCTGCTGGCGCTGCACGGCATCATCACCGAGCCCGTCATCGCGCTGGTCGCGGCCGGTCTCGTCGCCATGGTGCTCGGCTTTCTGACCAGTTTCCTTGTCATACGCGGCGTCGACCTGACGCGATTGATGGTGACGCTGGGCATCGCGCTGCTGCTGGAGGCACTGGCGGAACGCTTCTCCAACATCACCGGCGGCACCGATGGGCTGCAGGGCATCGAGATGGCGCCGATCCTTGGGTACTTTGCGTTCGATATGTTCGGCAAGACCGGCTTCTTCTACTCGCTGATCGTGCTGTTCCTGCTGTTTCTGCTGGCGCGCCGGATCGTGAATTCGCCATTCGGCCTGTCGCTGCGCGCGATCAAGAACAATCCCCTGCGGGCGGCCGCAGTCGGCGTGCCCGTCAACCGCCGGCTGATCGCGATCTATACGATCGCGGCGTTCTACGCCGGCATTGCCGGTGCGCTGTTCACCCAGACCACGGCGCTGGCCTCCCTCGACGTGTTCTCGTTCGAACGCTCGGCCGACCTGATGCTGGTGCTGGTGATCGGCGGCACCGGCTATCTCTATGGCGGCTTGATCGGCGCCGTCGTGTTCAAGATGCTGCAGGAATTCTTCTCGACCATCACGCCGCAATACTGGCAGTTCTGGATCGGCCTCGTGCTGGTCGTGATCGTGCTGGTCGGCCG
>DATCXE010000116.1:0-2049 GCA_036565985.1 Bradyrhizobium sp. | reverse complement strand
GCCGCCGGTCAGCGAGAGCTTGCCCGAACCGGTCGCGGCGCCCGAGCCTGCCCCGGCCGCTCCCGCTCCGGCCCCGACCACAGAAGCCGCCCCGCGCAAGGCGGGCTGGTGGTCGCGCCGCTTCGGCAGCGGCGAGTAAGGATCGAACCGAGAAAGAAAAACCGCCCGGCGCGACCGGGCGGTTTTTTTGTTGGCAATCAGTCGAGGCGACGCTTTGGGCTACCCCGTCGTGATCGCGGTCTCGACGTCGGCCGGATCGATCTGCTTGTTGAGATTGGCGAGCAGCTTGTTGTGATCGAGTTCGCCTTCCCACCACGACACCACGATGCAGGCCACGCCGTTGCCGCACAGATTGGTCAGCGCGCGGCATTCGCTCATGAACTTGTCGATACCGAGGAGGATGGCCATGCCCGGCACCAGCCGCGGGTCGACCACCGCAAGCGTCGCTGCCAGTGTGATGAAGCCGGCCCCGGTGATGCCGGACGCCCCCTTCGACGTCAGCATCGCCACCAGAAGAATGGTCAGTTGCTGGCCGAAGGTAAGATCGAAGCCGAGCGCCTGCGCGATGAACAGCGTCGCCAGCGTCATGTAGATGTTGGTGCCGTCGAGGTTGAACGAATAACCGGTCGGCACCACGAGACCCACCACCGACTTGGAGCAACCGAGTCGCTCGAGCTTTTCCATCAACGACGGCAGCGCGCTTTCGGACGATGACGTGCCGAGCACGATCAGTAGTTCGTCCTTGATGTAGGCCAGGAACTTGAAGATCGAGAAACCGACCATGCGCGCGATCAGACCGAGCACCACGAACACGAACAGCGCCGCCGTGACATAGAAGGTCGCAATCAACCCGAGCAGATTCAGAATCGCCCCGGTGCCGAACTTGCCGATCGTGAACGCCATCGCGCCGAACGCGCCGACCGGGGCTGCCTTCATCACGATGGCGATGACGCCGAACACCGCATGCGCCGCATCGTCGATGAAGGCGCGGACTGTATGGCCGCGCTCGCCGAGGCCCATCAGCGCAAAACCGAACAGGATCGAGAACAGCAGAACCTGCAGGATTTCGCCCTGTGCAAAGGCGCCGACGACGGTGTCAGGAATGATGTGCAGGAAGAAATCGACGCTCTTCTGCGCTTCGGCCTGCTTGGCGTATCCGGCGACGGCCTGCGCGTTCGCCATGCTGCCGCCGAAACCCGCGCCGGGCCTGACCACATTGCCGACGACAAGGCCGATCACCAGCGCGAAGCTGGAGACGACTTCGAAGTAAACCAGCGCCTTGACGCCGATGCGGCCGACCTTCTTGGCATCCTGTATGTGCGAAATGCCGGATACCACGGTGCAGAAGATGATCGGCGCGATCACCATCTTGATCAGCTTGATGAAGCCGTCGCCGAGCGCCTTGATCCATTCATTGGTCGCGAGTACGGGCCATAGCCAGCCGACCAGCGCGCCAATGACGATCGCGATCAGGACCTGAACGTAGAGAACCCGATACCAGGGCTTTTTCGCTGCACTCACCGGTGCTTCGGTGGCAATCGTTGCTGCCATGACGTTGACTCCCCGCCAGAGGTCGCCTGGCGGGGGCCTGTGCCAAACCGCCGCACCCAGCCAACATCCTTTGCGACAGCGGAGTCAATGGCGTTGCGGCGGCGCGACCTGTTTACCCACGCGCATCCAATATTCGACGGACCGCCGGCACCAGCGCCGCGCCGAGCGCGTTCTTGATCAGCGAGGCGGCGATGAACGGCGCGATGCCGACCAGCCACGCCTTTTCAACGCCGAGTTTCATGCCGAACGCCAGCCAGCCAAACCCGGCGGCGAGAATCAGGATGTGTCCGAACGCCATCGCCACGAACAACCAGAGCACCGATCGATCCCAGCCGCGTTCGGCGAGCCAGCCCGTAACGAAAGCCGCCGCCACGAAGCCGTAGAGGTATCCGGCCGTCGGCCCGACCAGCGGCGCGAGGCCGCCGACGGGACCTGCGAACACCGGAAATCCGATCGCGCCCTCGGCCAGATAGGCGGCCACGGTCGCACTGCCGAGCC
>DATCXE010000228.1:0-10437 GCA_036565985.1 Bradyrhizobium sp. | reverse complement strand
CAAGGAGCGTCCCGCGGCACGCCCGCAGCGTGAAAGAAGCCGCCGTGAGACCGCGACCGATAGCAACGCGCCGCAGGCCAATGACAATGCACCGCCGGCCTCCGGCGATGGAGCCGGTCCACGGTGAAATCAGCCAGCAAGCTCCGCGCCGCCGGTCTTTCGATCATCCTCGCCTGGGGATGGAAACGCGCGGCCATCGCGCTGGCGGCGGGCGTGCTGTCGTCGTTCTCGATGGCGCCGTTCAATGCGTGGCCGGTGCTGTTCCTGACCTTTCCGGTGGTGGTCTGGCTGATCGACGGCGCGGCCGCCGGAAAATGGCGGGGCGCGCCCGCGGCCGCGTTGTCCGGGTTCTGGTTCGGGCTCGGCTATTTCGTGCCGGGCCTCTACTGGATTGGCAACGCCTTCCTGGTCGATGCGCCGACGTTTGCATGGCTGATGCCGTTTGCGGTGCTGGGCCTGCCGGCCTATCTCGCACTGTTCACCGCAACCGGCTTCGCGCTGGCGCGCCTGATCTGGACGCGCGACGCCTCGCGCGTGCTTGCGCTTGCGGTCGGCCTCACGGTCAGCGAATGGCTGCGCGGCCATCTGTTGTCGGGATTCCCGTGGAATGCCTTCGGCTACGCGCTGTCGGAGCCGCTGGCGCTGGCGCAGGCCGCCTCCCTGATCGGGCTGTGGGGAATGACGTTCCTGGCGGTCGCGATCTTCGCGAGCCCGGCGGTCCTCATCGACGGAAGCTCGCGCGGACGAAAGCCCTGGATCGCGCCGGTATCCGCGCTTTTGCTGCTCGCGGCGATGGGAATTTACGGCGCCGTCCGGCTGTCGCTGCAGCCGACGGCAATGACCAAAGTAAAGCTGCGCATCATGCAGCCCAACCTGCAGCAGGACGTCAAATTCAACTACGCCGCCAAGGCGGAGGTGATGCAGAAGTACCTGACGCTGTCCGACCGCGCTTCGGGGCCGCAATCCACCGGCGTGAGCGACGCGCAGATCCTGATCTGGCCGGAATCGGCATTCCCGTTTTTCCTGACGCGCGAAGCCGACGCGATGGCGCAGATCGCCGAACTCCTGCCCCGGGGCACCGTGCTGATCACCGGCTCGGTGCGAGCCCCCGACCTGCCGCCCGGCACCCGGATCACCCGCGCCTACAACTCGATATATGTCATCGACCATGACGGGAGCGTGCTGTCGGTCTACGACAAGCTGCATCTGGTGCCGTTCGGCGAGTACCTGCCGTTCCAGAACCTCATGGAAAGGCTGGGCTTCGTGCAGCTCACCAAGGTCCACGGCGGCTTCATCCCCGGCCAGCGCCGACGCGCCATGGAAATTCCGAATGCGCCCAGCGCGTTACCCCTGATTTGCTACGAGGCGATTTTTCCCGGGATCGTTGCCGCCGGCGGCGATCGCCCCGGCTGGATCATCAATGTCACCAATGACGGCTGGTTCGGCAATTCAACCGGCCCCTACCAGCACCTGCAGCAGGCCCGCTTGCGTGCCATCGAGGAAGGCCTGCCGGCGGTTCGGGCCGCCAACACCGGCATCTCCGCGGTCATCGATCCTTCGGGACGGATTGTCGCACGCCTTGGGCTTGGGATTGAAGGTGTGTTGGATGCCAGCCTGCCGACTGCGATTTCGCCGACAATTTACGCACGGCTGGGCGATATTCCGGCAGCTATAACGATCGCTGCCGCCTTGTTGTTCGTCATCCGACGCCGCTTCGTCAAGCGAACGGCTTGAAATTTGGAACGCTTCCAAAATTGTCGCCACAAAGACGGCGGCATTCGTGGTTCCACCAGTTGACAGATCGGCTACGATTCGCTTTCTGCGGTTGCAAGCACAAATCAACAACCAGTTAGTTGGCAATGCCCAAATCGTCCGAATCTCTACCCGATCCTCCTCCCAGCAGGATTTGACGGTACCGGCGCCTGAGGCATTGTCCCTTTCACTTTGCCTCACCCCGGCGCGCAATCCCAGGAGTGACGCAAATGTCCATCAAAGCCCCCAACCCGGTTGACAAGTATGTCGGCAGCCGCGTGCGCATGCGCCGCATCATGCTCGGCATGAGCCAGGAAAAACTGGGCGAGGCGCTGGGACTGACTTTCCAGCAGGTTCAGAAATACGAAAAGGGGACCAACCGCGTCGGCGCCAGCCGCCTGCAGCAGATCTCCGAGATTTTGCAGGTGCCGGTTTCGTTCCTGTTCGACGGCGGGCCGAGCGGCATGGTGAACGGCGACAGCTTCGGCGAAGGCGCCTCACCGGCCTATGTTTCGGATTTCCTCGCCACTTCCGAAGGCCTGGCGTTGACGCGCGCGTTTACACGCATCGGCGACGCCAAAATGCGCCGCTCCATTGTCGAACTGGTCGAGCAGATCGCCTCGCGCGACGGCCCCGATCCGCGCTGATTTTCGCCGTATCGGTTTGAGATATCTCACGATCTGGAATATGCCGTCGTTCCCAGGCGCGCCACCCGCGCGCCCGAAATGGCGACACACCGGATTCGTGAAAACATGCCGAAGACGACCAACCCCTTCGATTCGAGTGCCATCCTCGACGGCATTCGCCGCTGGGTCGAGATTGAGACCCCGACGGAGGCGCCCGACCAGATCAACAAGCTCGCCGACCTCGTGACTTCGGAATATCGCGGCCTGCCGGCGACGGTGGAGCGGATCGCAGGGCATTCGGGCTGCGGCGACCACCTCGTCGCGCGCTCGTCATGGGGACAGGAAGCGCCGGGGATCCTGGTGTTGAGCCATCTCGATACGGTGCATCCGATGGGCTTCATCGAGCGGCTGCCGTTTCGCGTCGAGGGCGACAGCGCGTTCGGCCCCGGCATCTACGACATGAAAGGCGGCGCCTACCTCGCCTGCCGCGCGTTCCGACAGGCCTGCGCCGATGCCGCCCGGCCCGCGCTCGGGATAACCCAGCTCTACGTCTCCGACGAGGAGATCGGCAGCCCGACATCGCGTGCGCTGATCGAGAGCGAGGGACGCAAGGCGAAATATGTGCTGGTCACCGAACCGGCGCGCGACGGCGGCAAGATCGTCACCGGGCGCAAGGGCGTCGCGCGCTTCGAGGTCTTCATCAAGGGCGTGCCTTCGCACGCCGGCACCAGACCCGAGGACGGCCGCAGCGCCATCCGCGAACTCGGCAACGTCATCCAGACGCTGGAAGCGATGAACGACTTTTCGCGCGGCATCAGCGTCAACGTCGGTGTCGTCCGTGGCGGCACGCGGCCGAACGTGGTTGCGGAAGAGGCCTATGCCGAAGTCGACATGCGCGTGCCGACGATTGCCGACGCCGACGAACTCCTGCCGAAAATCCTGAACCTGAAATCGCGCACCGAGGGCGTCAGCGTCCGGGTGGTCGGCGAATTGAACCGTCCGCCCTATGAAAAGGGCAATGCCGGCGCCGCGCTCTACGAGCATGCCAGGACGATAGCCGCCGAAATCGGTTTCGACCTGGTGGACACATCGACCGGCGGCGGCTCCGACGGAAATTTCACCGCGCCCCACACCGCAACGCTCGACGGTCTCGGCGTCGACGGCAAGGGCGCGCATACCCATTACGAGCAGATGTACATCTCCTCGATCGAGCCGAGGGCGCGGCTATTGTACCGGCTGTACCAGACGCTGCGATGATCATGGCACCCGACGAACCCGGAGACCGCGACGCTCCGCCGGATGACGGCGCGGCCGCGCATGCGCGCGGCTCGTTCTTCGGCCGCCGCAAGGGCCACAAGCTCCGCATCCACCAGGCCGACCTGATCGACAACCTGCTGCCGCATCTGGCGCTCGATATCGGAGCCTCCGCGCCGGTCCGGCTCGCCGACCTGTTTGAAGACAATGTCGGCGATGTCAGGCTCGAAATCGGGTTCGGCGGCGGCGAGCATCTGATCGCGGAAGCGCGCGCGTTTCCCGATGTCGGATTCATCGGCTGCGAGCCCTACGTCAACGGCATGGCGAAGATCCTGACGCAGATCGAGGCACAGAACATCGCCAATATCAGGCTTTACGCCGGCGACGCCGCGGAGTTGCTCGCGTGGGCGCCGGCGCAATCGCTGGCGCGGATCGACCTGATCCATCCCGACCCCTGGCCAAAGCGCCGGCACTGGAAGCGGCGCTTCGTGCAGGACGCAACCGTTGCGGCGATGGCGCGCATTCTCAAGGCGGGCGGCGAGTTTCGTTTCGTCAGCGACATCGACGATTACTGTGCCTGGACGCTGGCGCACCTGATGCGCAGCTCCGATTTTCACTGGACCGCCGAGCGCGCCGCCGACTGGCAAAAGCCGTGGGACGGCTACACCATGACGCGCTACGGCCGCAAAGCCGAGCGCGAGGGACGGGTGGCGGCTTATTTGCGGTTTCGGCGGGCGGGATAATCCCCACCGCCGTCATTCCGGGGCGTGCGCAGCACGAACCCGGAATCCAGTTCACCGTTTGCGAATCTGGCCCGATGGATTCCGGGTTCGCGCTTCGCGCGCCCCGGAATGACGGAGAATTACTGCTCCGCCATCCGCGCCTTCCTCGCGTCGGTCGCTTCCCACACCATGCGCTTGCCGCGTTCGCGGCCCAGCAGTTCGATCGGATCGTGGTTGTCGATGTGGCCGAATTGTCCCTTGTAGACGCTGTAGCCGCTTAATTCCTGCAGCCGCCGGGGAAAGCGTTTTGCGGTCTCCCGGGGAATGCCGAGCTGCAAATTTTCCTGCTGCCGCATCCAGCCCCAGCAATAAGCACAGGAAAACGCAAACCGCCTGTTGTCGCTGCTATTGGCGCCGCCGCCGTGCCACAGCGCGCTGTCGAACAGCATCACGCTGCCGGCCTTCATCGTGGCCGTCGTCGCGTCGTATGCCTTGCCGTACTCCGGCGAGGACGGATATTTGTGGCTGCCCGGCACGATCCGCGTCGCGCCGTTGTCCTCCCGGAAATCCGACAGCGCCCAGATCGCATTGAGGGTGATCGGGATATGCGGACGCGGCAGCGGAATCAGCTGCGTGTCCTCATGGATCGGCTGCGCCTCCTGGCCCGGGCCGAGCACCAGCGAGCAGAACGACGACAGCAGACACTCCTTGTCCAGCACGCGCTCCACGACCGGCAGCACGTTCTCGTGCAGCGGCACTTCCCAGAACAGATCGTCATAGGTGAGAAGATTGTTGATGCGGACGGTCTTGAAGCCTTCGAACGAGGTCTTTGCGGGCCCGAGATGATGTTCGCGTTCGATACGCTCGAGCGCCGCCTTCAATCCTTCGACCAATTCGGCGCTCGCCGCATCTTCGATGACGGTGAACCCGTCGTCGCGTATCCTGTCGGCATGGGATTGAACCTCTGCGTCCGTCAGCATCCTGCACTCCCGAATTTATATCCCGACGCTGTTCCGCGTCTTCGGCGCGAATGATAGCGCGCCGTTTTCGCCTTGGGGAGCAATTTGCGATTGCGGCCGCGAGACCTAGAGCCTTGTCGGTTCTGATTGAATCAGAACCGGGCTCTACCCCTTGTTTTGACGCGTTTTCTTTACGCGAACCGGTATCCACTTCGCTCGAAAACGCGCTACGGGCGGGTCTTCCAGAAGTTCACGACGCGCTCGGCGGTCGATGGCATCAGGCGCGCGTAGTTCGCCCGTGCGGTTTCGATGTCAGCCGGGGCAGCCGTCCGGTTCGGACCGACCCGCAGCATGATCAGCGCACGAACGGTTGCCCATTCGAGGCCGATGGTCTTGCCGGCGACCAGCATCGGATCGTCGCGGTCGCCACTGATCAGGCGGTGGAGGGTGTCGATCCTGACGCCGCTCATCGCCGAAAGCGCGGCGACCGCCTCCTCGTATTTGAATACTTTTGCGAAGTTGAGCAGCGCGCCCTCGCCGAGTGCGCCGTCCTGTTGCAGCCCCAGCACCGTGCGCTGTGCCGCCGAAAAATCCCGGCGCTCCACACGTTCCGTGGCGCCTGATATCGCGCTCATCGCCTGCCTGATGCCGGCCTGCCGCTCGGGCGGGACGACCGTGAGCAGGCGGCGGCGAACGACATCGAACGAGCCGGAAAGCAACTCCTTCAATTGGTCGGTCGAGAGATCCTCACGCTGGCCGAGCCTGATCGTCAGCACGCCATCCTGCCCGGCACGCTTGATCAGCGTCGAATAGCCGTCGGGAGAGAAGTTCGCACCGGAATTGCCGGCGGTACGCCGCACCACGGCGCGGTCGCCGCGGGCGATCATGACGTCGGTGAGATCGGTTGAGAGCGATGGCCGCTCCGCGATCGCCAGCAGATGACCCTGGCTTTTCGCGGAAGCGATTTCGACCAGCATCGCTTCGTCGATCACCGGAGACCGGCGCAGCAACGGTCCTGCGATGGCAATTTCGTCTTCAAGCGCAAGGTGGCCGACCAGGCCGCGCGGTGCGTTCGTCAGCACGGACAGGCGCTCGGCGAGATCGGCGCGCGCTTCGGGTCCGGCGTGCGGGACGAGGCTGGTCAGGACGCCGTCGAACAGTTCGACGTGATCGGAGCGAAAGCTCGCGGCCCCCTGCAAAAAAAGTTCGCTGATACGGCGCGCGGCATCGGCACGTCGCGCGGGGTCGCCACGCCGGACGATATCGTCAAGTTCGGGGATCAGCGAAGGCGACGGTATCATGAACCCATCCGAAAACCGGCCGTTTTTGGCGGGTTTTCGGGAAATCTAGGCAAGGTTCGTGAATGAAGGGTTAGATTCCATTCCACCCTCGAACCGTGGCAAAATCGACCTTAACGGGATCGCGGGACTTGTCGGATTGCGGAAAAACCGCTATATCCGCGACAACTTATGGTATCTCATACGATCGCGTATTGAGAGTGGGCCCCCCGGGACCCGCTCTTTTTTATTACCTGAACGCGCCCAGCCCGGAAGGGCGTCAAGGTGCGGTTCAGGGAACCGGCCGGATCCCCGGTTAAGACCCGGCCTAAACCCATGCAAGTAAGACGCTTTTGACCCTGGACATGACCGATCCCACTGCTGTTCCCGTGGACACCGACCTCTTGGCCGAGCCTCGTCTCGTCGTCGAGCCGGGCGCGGCGGCGCGGGTGGCGGCGGTGGCAGGGCCGGTCCTGCAGGGGATGGGATACCGCCTGGTGCGGATCAAGATATCCGCCGAGGCCGGTTGCACCGTCCAGATCATGGCCGAGCGGCCCGACGGCACCATGCAGATCGAGGATTGCGAGGCGATCTCGCGGGCGCTGTCGCCGGTGCTCGACGTCGCCGATCCGATCGACCGTGCCTACCGTCTTGAGATATCCTCGCCGGGCATCGATCGCCCGCTGGTCCGCCGTTCCGACTTCGAGCGCTATGCCGGCCATCTCGTCAAGATCGACATGGCGGTCGCGCATCAGGGCCGCAAGCGTTTCCGAGGGCTCCTTGCCGGCGTCGAAGGCGATGCCGTGCGGCTACATCGGGACGACATACGCGCGGGCGAAGATGCCGACGTGCTGCTGGTGATGGAAGACATTTCCGATGCACGACTGGTTTTGACCGACGAACTGATTGCGGAATCGATGCGGCGCGGCAAGCAGGCCGAGCGCGAACTGAAGCAGAATCTCGGGCTGGCACCGCCACCGCCGCCTCACGCGAAGAAAAGCGATCCGGCGAAGAGCAACAAGCCGAAGCCCAAACAAGGCAAGAAGCCTGTGCCGACGAATACGAAGAAACACCGCCTCGCCGCAGCAGGACTGCGCAGGGGCGACACCGATCCTACTGAAGGAGACTAGGCCATGGCAGTCAGTGCCAACAAACTCGAACTGCTGCAGATCGCGGACGCGGTCGCCCGCGAAAAGTCGATCGACCGCGGCATCGTGATCGCTGCGATGGAAGACGCCATCGCCAAGGCGGCCCGCGCCCGTTACGGCAGCGAGACCGACGTTCACGCCGAGATCGACGCCAAGAAGGGCGAACTGCGGCTGTCGCGCCACATGCTGGTGGTCGACGTCGTCGAGAACTCGTCGAACCAGATTTCGCTCGCGGACGCGCAGCGCGCCAATCCGGGCGCCCAGGTCGGCGACACGATCGCCGACACCCTGCCGCCGCTGGAGTACGGCCGCATCGCCGCCCAATCGGCCAAGCAGGTGATCGTGCAGAAGGTGCGCGAGGCCGAGCGCGACCGGCAGTATCAGGAATTCAAGGACCGCATCGGCGACATCGTCAACGGCGTCGTCAAGCGCGTCGAATATGGCAGCGTGATCGTCGATCTCGGCCGCGGCGAGGCCATCGTGCGCCGCGACGAAATGCTGCCGCGCGAGGTGTTCCGCAACGGCGACCGTGTCCGCGCCTATATTTTCGACGTCCGCCGCGAAACCCGCGGACCGCAGATCTTCCTCTCCCGCACCCATCCGCAGTTCATGGCAAAGCTGTTCGCGCAGGAAGTGCCGGAGATCTATGACGGCATCGTCGAGATCAAGGCGGTGGCCCGCGATCCCGGCTCCCGCGCAAAAATCGGCGTGATTTCCCGGGATTCCTCGGTGGATCCGGTCGGCGCCTGCGTCGGCATGCGCGGCTCCCGCGTGCAGGCGGTGGTGAACGAACTGCAGGGCGAGAAGATCGACATCATTCCGTGGTCGCCCGATATCGCGACCTTCGTCGTCAACGCGCTGGCGCCTGCCGAAGTCGCCAAGGTCGTGATCGACGAGGACCGCGAGCGGATCGAGGTCGTCGTCCCCGACACCAATAACCAGCTATCGCTGGCGATCGGCCGCCGCGGCCAGAACGTGCGCCTCGCCTCGCAGCTGACCGGCTGGGATATCGACATCCTGACCGAACAGGAAGAATCCGAGCGCCGTCAGGCCGACTTCGAGAACTCCACGCGGGTGTTCATGGAAGCGCTGAACGTCGACGAGGTGGTCGGCCAGTTGCTGGCGTCCGAAGGCTTCACTTCGGTCGAGGAGCTCGCGCTGGTGGACGTCAAGGAATTGGCCGGCATCGAGGGCTTCGACGAGGAGACCGCCAACGAGCTGCAGAGCCGGGCCAGGGAATATCTGGAACAGCTCGAGACAGAGCTGGAAAACAAGCGCAAGGAACTCGGTGTGGAAGATGCTTTGAAGACGGTGCCCGGCGTGACCTCGAAGATGCTGGTCAAGTTCGGCGAGAACGACATCAAGTCGGTCGAGGACCTGGCGGGCTGTGCGACCGACGATCTGGTCGGCTGGACCGAGCGCAAGGAAGGCGGCGAGCCGACCAAGCATCCCGGCATTCTCGACGCCAACGAGATCTCGCGTGACGACGCCGAGCGCTTGATCATGCAGGCCCGCGTCATCGCCGGCTGGATCACCGAGGAAGACCTGGCCAAGCAGACCGCGGCGGCCGAGGCCACCGAAGAACAGACCGCGTAATGCGGGTGCTCCGCAGAACCGGAAATCCATTCTGCGCGCCGTCCGTGCGCAGATGACAGGAGCCATCAGACAGGCATGCTCGCTTTGGCCGACCCCGATCTCGACAATGGACCGCGGACCGACAGGTCCGCGACCATGCGGATGTGCGCGGTCAGTCGCGAGGTGCGCCCGATCGACGAACTGATCCGGTTTGTCGTCTCGCCCCAGGGCGAAGTCATCCCCGATTTGAAGCGCAAACTGCCCGGCCGCGGCCTTTGGGTCTCGGCATCGCGCCGGACGGTTGCGGAAGCGGTGCGGCGTCACCAATTTAGCAGGGGGTTCAAGCGCGACGTCCGCGTCGCCGCGACCCTTCCCGCCGATACCGAGGCTTTGCTGGTTCGGAGCGCAACCGAGGCGCTGGCCATGGCCGCCAAGGCCGGCCAGGTGGTTTCCGGCTTTGCCAAGGTCGAGGGCCTGCTCGAACAGGGCAAAGCCCAGGCCCTGATTCACGCTTCGGACGGCGCGGCCGACGGAATCCGCAAATTGGACGCGATCGCCGGGCAAAGAGGCCGAAATATTGGTGAATCGCCGGTTTTGGCGATCGTTACTGTTTTAACCTCGGCAGAATTGGATTTGGCACTGGGCCGGTCAAATGTGATACATGCTGCGCTGCTCGCGGGCCCGGCGAGCAAGACGTTCCTGTCGCGATGCCAGACCCTGGTTCGATACCGGATGGCCGACGACGACAGGACCGAAAGTGGCGGCCAGAAATTCTGACGGACCAAGACTGCTTCCGAAGCCTTGCTTCAATGACTGTGCGAATGCGCACAACGTAACGAGATTAGGACGACTGAATGGTTGATACCAAAACGCCTGGCGACAAGACATTGAGTGTCCCGACCAAGACCTTGACGCTCAAGCCGCGCGTCGAGACGGGCACCGTCCGCCAGAGCTTCAGCCATGGCCGGACCAAGCAGGTCGTGGTCGAGAAACGTGGCAAGCGCCGCGTCGGCGGCGATGCGCCCGCAACGGAGACGCAGGCCCCCGAGCCGGTCGTCGCCAAGGCGACACCCGCAAAGCCGCCCCTCTCCCGCCCCACGGCCGCGTCGAGCGCGCCGCGCAGC